>NZ_QUCG01000117.1:0-5795 GCF_003473645.1 Prevotella sp. AM23-5
TTCATTTATGTTGAACCAATAAAATAGAACGATTATGGCAAATTGGGCTAGTACAAGCTACCGAATTGAGGGTAAGCAAGAGGACTTGAAAACTCTGAATGAGTTGATTAACGAGTTTATGGACGGCAAGCGTCCTGTAATGGAAGACAACGCTTCCAAGGATTGGGAGGGTAATGTTGCCCTGGAACTGGGAGAGATCACCAAAGGGTATTATCTCCGTGGATTCATCCAGACTTGTGAACTGGAGGATGATGTCCTAAGCATCGAGGCTGAGGAGGCTTGGGGTGCTACAGACTTCCGACACATCCTTGAAAAACATTTCGAGGGAATGAAGGTTTACTTCATCGTGGAAGAGGAAGGTGGGGAGGTTTATGCCACCAACGACAAGGAAGGACGATTCTTCGACTATCGTTTCTTGGTTGACTCTTGCGTGGATGGGGCTGACGAGTGGGAATACTTCGACACGAAGGAACAAGCACTTTCCTATGTAGCCCGAAGAATGGGGGTGGAAACCGTCACTTTGGAGGAAATAGACAAGTGGAACGATGACCACTACGAGGGGGATGATTACATCTACTTCCACGAATATGAGCTTGTGGCATAATAATTAAGGTAACGGAGAGGCTAACCACCTCTCCATAACGTAACAAAATATGGAATACATAGATTTTACAGCACAGAGACTTCATTTGCATAATAACTGCAAAAGGGCTATCGTTGATTTGATGAAAGAGGCGGAGGTGGAGGAAATAGACCTCCTTCACAAGGAAAATGTCTTTGGAGCGGCTTGGCTCATAAGATATTTCTATGGTGACACGATGGAAGAGGTTCAGGTCACCAAGATAAAACTCGATGGGGAGGCTCTTCTATACAAAGGGAGAAACACCGTGGGAGAGGTGGATGAGGATTGGCAAAAACTCGAAATCTCCGATAACGTGATTTCTGCCACTATTGATTCTGTCTATGAGGCTGTTTGGCTGAGATTGAAAAAGTAACCTAAAATTTGAGAAGAGCTATTTTTACTGTTACTAAGTGTTAAATTTTCGTGTATATAACAAGAAAGTTAGGAAAAAGTTTACAGATATTAGAACTTTTTCCTAACTTTGCAAAAAAAATAATGTCACATGAAAGAAAAGCCAAAATTTACAATTCTCTATACAGAGGAAGCTATGAGCTTTTTGCAATCTCTTGATTCTAAGGTTCAAGATAAAATAGCTTTTAATATCAATAAATGTAGGTTTTATACAGATAAAGAGCTATTCAAGAAACTTGAAAATTCAGAAATCTGGGAGTTTCGAACTCTGTATAATAAGAAGGCATATCGTCTTTTTGCATTTTGGGATAAGGATAAAGAGGCGTTCGTGGTAGCCACTCACGGCATTGTTAAAAAGACACAGAAAACTCCTCTCAAAGAGATATTAAAGGCAGAAGAAATTAGAAAGGAATATTTTAATAATAAATAAGTATGGAACAGATGAAACTTTATACTCATGATGAAATGATGGATAGCGTCATTGGTAAGAAAGGTACACCAAGAAGAGACAAATTGGATGCTGATTTGAAAACATTCTTGATGGGGGAAGCTATCAAGAAAGCAAGGGAAGAGAGACACTTGACCCAAGAACAACTTGGTAATTTGATTGGAGTGAAAAAATCTCAAGTCTCACGGATGGAAAGGGGGGCAAATCTTTCATTCTCTACAATGGCTAGAGTTTTTAAGGCAATGAATATTTCTGCGTATTTTAGTATGCCTGGTATTGGAAAGGTTGCCTTGTGGTAAGGTAAAAACGGATGGCTTCTACCTTTGTGTGTGGAAGCCATCCGTTTTATCTATGTAGCACAGACCTTATTATCAAGACCTGGGCGTTGATGTAATGATTGCCTTCCTCCGTGAGCTGATGACGAAGATAGGCTTCCGTGCAGCCTATTTCCTTGGATGTGAACATCTTGAAGATGGCGGTCACACTCCCAAAATAGTAGTTCTTGTGTCCACTGAAGAAGTGGACATGGATTATTTTTGTTTTCTTTTTATTCATGTCATTTAATTTTTAATGTTCCATATGCCTGTTATATGGTAGGTTTCTGATAATTCGCTTATCGTATAATTAAAGACTCATTCCGCTCTTCACAGAGAAGAATGAGCCAATTCAAGTTTAATTTTTTACTATTGTTTTGTTCTTTTCTTGATATGAATGTAATTTCTTATAGCTTGTATTTATGTCTTAGATAGCTCTCTACAGCCTCGATAATGGCATCCTTATATATAACTTTCTTGTTTTTGTCCAAGAGATAGGTACTAGGAATGGCTGGAATGTTATACCTTTCTCGGTCAATGTCCCTTGCATATCTTGCCACTATCCAGTTATAAGGGTATATTCCCTTGTTCTTGTTCCAAGAGGTTAGAGACTCATCTGGATAAAGGGCAAGAATTGCTAGTTCTCCTCTAGCCACCAGGTGGGCGAGGGTGGGGCTATCTCCTGCTAGGATGTTATACACTCGTTTACAATCGTGACAATCGGGATTGTTGAAATAAATGAGCGTGTAGTTGGCTTTTATGCTCTTTAATGTGCCTGTTGTTCCTTCTCTTGTTATATATGTGAAATCGTTGGCTATTGTGCCAACTCTGTTCTTCAGGGCGTTACGTAGTTGGAAACTGTAACGTTCCTTGTAGGCTTCGTCAATTTTCCCTTCTTTTATCGCATACTCCAAGAAGGGAATGTAACATTCTTCGTTCCTCAGCGGTGAATTTGGGTCGGCAAGATGTTTCTCTGCCAATTCCATGAAACCGAGAAACATTTCCTTGCTCCCTTGCTTGGAACGTGACAGCAATGTGTCTATCTGCTGTTTTCTCTCTGTCTTGCTGGAAAATATGAGGTCGCCACAGAAATCCTTGAACTTGGCTTCTGTTACTCCAGGATTGTTTGTCATTGCCTTGTTGGAAAAGTCGAAGCCCTCCCAAAAGGAAACGAAACTTGCCGCAGGATTTGGCTTGGTGACAGGTTTCGAGCTGCATCCAAGCATCAAAATGCTGATGATGAGAAATGCTATTTGTTTCATATATGTCTTTATATTTATGCTGTTAATATACTATTCAAGTCATGGGCTATCTCGCACCTTTCTCTTCTCTTGTTGGTGTATCGCTTATATGGGATGGACTTTTTGTAACCACTTGCGAAATAGAAGTGCTTGAATACTGCGGAACCAGTGAGGCTCTTGTGTATTATCTTATAGCTCTTGTAATGTCCAAGATAGCCGAGATAAGAGTTGAGTGAGGTTTGGATTGCCTCCAACTGTCCTATGGTCAACTCGTCTCTTGTTGAGAACGAGATGATTTTCTCGGCTTTGCTCCTGAAGTTGTTTACGCTTCTTGGTATGGCATATTTTCTGTATGGCTTGACGAAAGCACCCAGAAATGCAACGCCATGGGTATAGGGTTGCAAGTATATCTTCTTGGGATGAAGTGTCAATCCTAACCTTTCCTTCAGAAATGTTCTTATCTCTGGTATCAGGCTCTTTAGGTATGCCTTGGATGGATGTACTACATAGAAGTCATCCACATACCTTCCGTAGTGCCTTATCTTGAATCTTCTTTTTATCATGTTGTCAAACTCGTTCAGATAGATATTGCTGAAGAGTTGACTGGTGAGGTCGCCGATAGGCAATCCGATGCCCTTTGGCTGGCAAAACAAGCTCTTGGACGCTGGCAACAGCATCCATTCCTTCTTGTTGCCTATCACCTCGCAGTCCAGTGTGTGGTCTTTGAAGATGATGCTTTCTACAAGGAAGAGAATAAACTCTGGATTCTTTCCAGGGATGTTACAGTTCTTGCCTTTCTCTTCCCATTGCTTCATGAGTTTGTTGTAAATAATACCGTAGAGGATGTTCTTGTTGATGCTCATGAAATAGCCTTGAATGTCCAGTTTGAGGATATAGGCTGTATGTGTATAGTTGTTGGTGCATGAACGAATATGATGTTCTAGTCGCTCTACACCAAACAGTGTTCCTTTCTCTTTTCTACAGGAATAACTGTCATATATAAATGTTTTCTCGAAGATTGGAGCGATATAGTTGAACAACAGATGGTGAACTACCCTGTCACGGAACTGTGAGGCGAAGACTTCTCTCAGTACAGGGAAATGGGTGAGGAAACAGATGGATTTTCCTGGCACATAGCTACCGTCAAGCAGCTCGTGGTACAGTTCTATGAGATTGTGCTCCGCATCTTTTTCAAACTCCAGTTGGGCGATGGTGTTCCTTTTATTCTTCCTCGCATCCTCGTATGCTCGGAAGAGGTCATTCCTAAGTTGCTCTGCATAAGATAAAGAGGACATGGATTCTCTCTGCATTTGTAAATGCTTGGACACAGCGCACGGAGAAACCGTTTGCTCGATTGTTGTTGTTCGCAGGATTCACGTTGCCACTGTTGAAGTTCAAGTTGTAACCGTTATTCTCGCTGTTCGGCGATGCACTCCAATAGTTGCCGTTGCTGCCCACGTTGCTCATGCTACCGTCGTCGCTGTTGCGATAACCAGCAGCAGGGTTGATGTAACCACTCGTTAAATTCACGATGGAATGCTACGGTAGCAAGCCAACATGAAGATTGGACTTCTCATCCGTCATACCCTATGACTACGCCCTTTGGCTTTTCTCTTTCGCTAGTGGCGCATCATTTACGCCATAGGAGGGTTACTGAATTTACATAACACGCTCTCGATGGCACTGTGAGGTTGCCATCCGAGACTCTGGTTGATGCTTGGAGCTTTCTCCATGTCCTTCATTTACAGTTTTTGTTATGACTATTGTTTATTGTTACTGTTGTTGTTGTCTTCCTTCTTACTCTCTTTTTCCTTTCTACGTTCTGACTTTTCCCAACCTGAGAGCTGCTTGGATATGTTCTCCTGCATTTCTGCAAGAAGTCCATATTGATTGAGGTGGAGCTGTTTCAAGTCTTTGGCGACTCGAATCTGCAGTCTTACTTTTATCAGCTTCACTCTACAGGAGGAGAGAAAGGCTACTTTCTTCTTCGAGGCATTGGCTTGATAGATAAGCTGAAGGATTTCTATCACTTCTTTCTTCAATTCCTCGCCTAGCGTATATCTAATGTCTCTGCTCCAATGTTGGCTGACGATGTAGATACGCAAGAGAAGGTCGTAAGTGGCCTTGAACACAGGAAGCTCGTCATACTTCGCCATTGATTTTCTTCTTTAAGTCAACCAGGAACATCATGCAGTCCATGGGTGTCTTGCTCTCAATATTGAAGCTGCGAACTTTGTTGATGATATACTCATCAGTTGGACTTGTTCCCTTGGGTAGGATCAGGTTTGCACCTTTGTTGTTGCTAATAGTTGTCTCGATGGAATTTTTCCACTCCTCAAAAGTCATTTGAGGCAGAAAGTCCACTGGCTCAATGGTGCAAGTGTTCTCGTCCTTTGAGATGAGACGGAACGAATCTTGATGGGTGTCGAGAGAAGTCAAAGGGAATCCTATATGTATCATCTCGGAAGATGTTTCCTTGAAACGCTGTTTCTTGGGCTTGCATTTCAGGATGCCGAAGACGAACCTATAGGCGGAATATTCATACGCCTTCCAAAAGATGCCTTCCTTATATAGATGGATGGTAGTGGATTGCGCATCCTCACGTTCTAATATTTCCTGTTTTGTCATAATTTGAACTGTAATTTTATATTTTTGAAAATCGGCCGCCACAGGCGGCATTGAAAGGATGGGCTTTTAATGCCCATCCTAAATGAATCAAATAAATCAAATGAACCTAAAATCCGCAACTATCATCCAAT
>NZ_QUCG01000118.1:0-5600 GCF_003473645.1 Prevotella sp. AM23-5
ATTTTTATTATTATAGTTCATATTCATTATTTCTTCATTCTAATTGTTCTTAATGTCGCCAAATATGGCTTTCTGATGCAAAAATACAAAAGTTTTCTGAATAGTTGACAGCATCGATTCATTTTTTTGCTATTTTTGCATATACAAAAGATAGAAACGAATTTATTAACTTAAAGTAATAGGAGGGGCTATCATGAAACAGACACAGGAAAAATTCGAGGCAATGAACCTTGAGTATGAGAACCTCTATAATGAGGAAGATGACCGCAGAGATTATAATTCTGTTTGGTACAGTTAGGTAATTGAGTGCAGTTAGACAATAAAGGGCTATGCTATTTGTTGCAGAATCTCAAGCAACGACAGCATAGCCTTCTTGTGTTCTTATTTCTCGAAGTGCTGGTAATCCTTGCTATGTTTCCAGTCGCCACCCCATCGGAACCCTTTCTCCTTGAAGAGCCGGTAGCATAAATCGCCCTTTCTGATCATGTAAGTATGGTGCTTGCTACGGTCGAGATAAGGTCGTGCCGTAGCTGGCTCTACCACTTCCTTGCCATTCTTCAGCCGCTTGTGATAAGGGTTATAGAGTGTATTGATGTCAACGGCAAGTCCCTTGCCATGCTTTGAAACGGTCTTGGTATGTGAGATGAAGCGGAAGTTGAAGCTGGAGGAGTTGTTGTCCCTCATCGCCCTCTCGTCATCGGCATCCCAGTAGTCGATGAGTCTCATTCGCTCTATCGGATATTTCGCCTCGTAGAGCTTTTTGAGAATATCGAGCACATCTGCCGCTATCGCCTTGTTTACCACCATTTCACCTACGATGTTTCTGCCGTCCTTATCCACATGCAGGCATCTCAGGTATCGCAGTTCGCTTCTTGCCACGGTGCAATTCTTCTTATACGTCTTTCCTAGCATCAGATGGAAGATGGGGTCAGGGATAGGTGAGATGGAGAAGAAATGCTTCTCTCCAAGTTTTCTGATGGTTTGCTCGCTGACGATTTCTCCTGGCTTCTGTGCCTTGGATGGAAGGCAGAAAAGTATGGGGAGAGCAAGGTATAGGATGATGATCTTTTTCCAAAACATAATTCTTTCTTCTTAATATTTATTCTCTTTCATTCTTTCTTGATTTAATTTCTCTTCTCCTTATTTTGATTCACAGGGATATAATGCGAATCCTTGATTTCGCCAATTACGATGATGCTATGGAGACTTCCTATGCAGTCGATATTTCCCAGGGTGTTGAGCATGAAGTCCTGATAATCCTTCATGTCCCGGGCATACACCTTTATTTGGAAATCGTAATCACCGGTGGTGTTGTAGCATTCCGTTATCTGGTCGATGGTTTGCACGGTATCCATGAATTGCTGAATCAAGTCGTGGGTGTGCTGCTTCAATCGGATATTGCAGAGCACAATCACGTTGTGTCCCATCTTGTGATGATCCACTATCGCTCCATATCGCTGGATGTATCCCTCTCGCTCCAATCGCTTCTGCCGTTCGAAGGTAGGAGAAGGGGAGAGATGTACTCTTGCGGCAAGTTCCTTCACGGTGAGTCGGGAGTTCTGCTGCAACAACTTGAGTATCTTGATATCGATTTCATCGAGATTTTCTTCTGTAGCCATTGTTCCTTTTCTTTCTGTTTTATAGTTTCTTTGTTTCTCCTTTTAGCGTTTCTTGCAGAATAATATTCTGCTGATTTGCCAAATTCACTGCAAAGATAGCATATTTTTCTGAATTACGAAGAATATTTGGCAGATAAAATTCTTCTTCTTACCTTTGCACTCGCAATTCCGGATGCAAAGAGCCGTTCATCATCTGATAATGGCAAATTAAGAGTCATTCATCATTAAAAAATATAGGAGATAAAATAATGAGCAACGTAAGAAATATACATTTTGAGGCAGTGGGCAGCTATTTGCGTCCTGCAGAGTTGAAAGAAGCAAGAGCCAAGTTTGCTGATGGCAAGATTTCTGCCACCGACCTTCGCTGCATCGAAGACCGTCTGATTACTGAGGTCATCAAGCAGCAGAAGGCGCATCGCCTGCCTTATATCACCGATGGCGAGTTCCGCCGCAGCTATTGGCATCTCGACTTTATGTGGGGATTCAATGGCGTGGAGCATATCGAACTGGAGCATGGCTATCAGTTTCATGGCGAGGAGACAACCAAGGGTTCTATCCAACTGACCGGCAAGATTACCGGTGAGAATCATCCTTTTATCAAGGATTTCCTGTTTGTGAAGCAGTTTGAGGAGTTGGATGCCAAGGGCGAGTATATCTTCGAGGCAAAGCAGACGGTTCCTGCGCCTGCACAGTTTCTAGCCGAACTGTTCCGTGGCAAGAATGCCGAGAACACCCGCAAGTTCTATCCTAACACCACCCAGTTGATAGAGGATATTGCCCAGGCTTATCGCACCTTCTTCCAGGAGATTTATGCAGCCGGTTGCCGCACCATCCAGCTCGATGACTGCACCTGGGGAATGATTGTGGATAGCGATTACTGGAAGGCCAAGGTGGGCAACGGGTTCACCCTTGAGCAGGAAGCCCTGCAATATCTGAAGGTGAACAACCTTGCCATCGAGGGCAAGCCAGAAGGATTGACTATCAATACCCACGTATGCCGAGGCAATTATCATTCCTGCTATGCCACCAAGGGTGCCTATGATGCCGTAGCTCCTTATCTTTTCGCTCAAGAAGATGTAGATACCTTCTATCTGGAGTATGATGACGAGCGTTCGGGTGGTTTCGAGCCTTTGAAGTATGTGGCAGATGGCAAGAAGGTGGTTCTGGGTTTGGTAACCTCTAAATCTCCTGTGTTGGAGGATAAGGCTACGGTTATCGCCAGAATCCACGAAGCTGCCAAGTATGTTCCTCTCAATCGCTTAAGCCTCAGTCCTCAATGCGGTTTCGCCTCTTGTGAAATCGGCAATAAACTGACCGATGCTGAGCAATGGGCAAAGATAGATCTGGTTAGAGAGATTTCCGAGGAAGTTTGGGGCTCTTCTTCTTTCTCCGATGCAGAATGATATAGCCGGATAGCAAAACCAGCGTTATCAGCAAACCGGAGATAAAGACGAAGAGGTCGGAAAGGGGACCTAAGAATGGAGAATAGCATCTACCTACGTGAAGCTCTAAAGCCACATTCCAAAGTGACATTGGGGTGGCAGAAAGCAACTCTGGGGTAGATGCTGTTTCACCTAAGTTCGCCCCTTTGCTATAATCGAAAATCACTTCTTTTTCTCCGAAGAAATCCTTGGAATAACCGCTGACCAAAGAACTGGAAATCGGAATCATCGATTTTCCTTGGTTGGCTTTCCCTGTGAAATAATCCACAATCAGATTCTTTTCCGGATTCCAACGGAACATACCGCTGAATGATCCTATCAGCCAGCCACCTTTGCCATCGCTTTCGAAAACATTCACTCCCATCGGACTTATCTTTGGCGATTGCTTCTTATCCAATAAAACCGGTTTTTGGCAGAAATGCTCATCTACTCGAAGAAAACCTTCTGAGGTAGAAACCAGCCAGTTGCCCTCTGCTGCATTCCATCGGATGGCGCGAAGTTTATCGTGCCAGACATTTCCATCCTTCACCTTTTCTGTGGTTTTGTTCATTGCCAGAGGTATCATCAAAGGTGGTCGGAGACACATTCCTGTTATCGCTAGCCAGAGCGTAAGGATGATGGTGGCATATCCCAGCTTGTTATGCCATTTCGCATTGAAAACCATCTGTTTGCCAAGCTTCATCATTCTTTCTCTTGCCTGTAATCTCTTCTGTCGGCGGATACGGTAAGGAAGAATGAAGAGGATGATGCCTGTAATCGACAAGATGATGAGCACGATGGCGATGGCATCCACCACCAATCTTCCGGCTAATCCGAAGAAAGCACCGCTATGTAGGTTCCAAACGGTCTTGAAAAGGGTAACTTCCGGAACAAAACCTTCCGGTTGACCGATGATTTTGCGGGTAACATTCGTCTTTTCGCTGATAGCATCCCTCTTTTCGTTGGCTGCATCCGTCTTCTTTCCGGATATTTCATAAACGGCAGAACGGGTCATGGCGATGATGCTTGTGCTATCTTTGGTCAATGTAATGTCGGCGATACGCTCTTCATTATCTGCGAGCGGAAACATCTTCCATTCCTTTCCGTCGAAGCGATATACATCCATCATGGCTGCACACCAGATTTCTCCGTTTTTCGTCTGTACCATGTTGCGGATATTCCTGCCATCCACGTTCTTGGGTAATCCCTTGTTAAAGTCTTTCCAGCTTTTCATCTCTGCATCCGTAAGCCAGATGCCACCATAACCATACGCCAGGATGGAATCACTTGGAGTTTTGCTGATGCGGTGATTGATCTTGATAGAACCCTTGATGATGCCGTTGTTGAAATTCTTGATATGATAAGCCGATGGCATCAGACTTCTGCTTACTTCACAACCGGCGAATAGCTGGCGATGATTTAAAATGATACCTGATACGCAGAATACCAACATAAAGACAGACAGTACAAGTCCGAACCAACGATGGTATTTCTTCCATGTAAAACGTTTCTTCTTTTTTTCTCTCATTGTTGTTTTCTAATAAACATTGTTGTTTTCTACTAAATGGGTTGCAAAGGTAAGAATATCTATTTACTTCTGCAATACCCAAAAATAATGATTTGGAATGCTTCAGTCTTTGCTAATCTTTAGTTTCTTCACTTTTTCACTAAAAAAGTTTGGTGATTTCGTGATTTACTAGTAACTTTGCACCCCGAATAAAAAATCATCATTCATTAAGAACAATAAGAAACTAGAAAACAAGGAAAAATGGAATATATGTCTCAAGAAGGCTACGATGAGCTCGTGGCTGAACTTCAACACATGGTAAACGTAGAGTTGCCAGCAGTTCGCGATGCGATTGCTGAGGCTCGCGACAAGGGTGACCTCAGTGAGAATTTCGAGTATCATGCTGCCAAGCGTGAGCAGGGCAAACTGTTGAGCCGCATCAGCTTCAAGCAGAAGGTTTTGGAGAATGCCCGTGTCATCGACAAGTCTCGATTGAAGAGTGATACCGTTGGCTTGTTGAGCAAGATTAAGATTACCAATCTCGCCAACAAGTGCAGCATGAGTTATGTTATCGTAAATCCGCATGAGGCTGATTTGCATAGTGGAAAAATCTCTATCAAGTCGCCTATCGCCAAGGCCCTTCTGGGTAAGAAGGCTGGTGATGAGGTAATGGTAAAGGTACCAGCCGGTTTGCTGAAATTCCGCCTGGATAGCGTTGAGTTATAATGTATTATTTAAAAGGAAAGAGGGTGTTTCTTGGACTTTTGACACACCCTCTTCCTTTTTTATAAGTCCCTATTTACATTGGCTTGGCTGTAGTATTTTTAAACAACGTGTGTTAGACTACTGTTATACAAATCGAAATTTATAAAGGAGAATATTGATGAAATTATTTTTATGTTCGCACTTTTCAAGTGTAGGAAGTCTGATAAAGGAAGAAATTGAAAATAAGAAAGTCGCATTTATTCCAACAGCTTCACTGCGTGAAGGCTACACCGGTTATGTCGGCTCGGCTCGAAAATTATTCCTAAAATCCGCAACTATCATCCAATA
>NZ_QUCG01000119.1:0-5521 GCF_003473645.1 Prevotella sp. AM23-5
ATTACATAAGAATTAACAGAGTATTGTTTAAGCATTGCTTATTATATGCTTATCAACTTTTGAAAAATCATTTATAAAATACTGAATAACAAATCGTTATAAAGAGTAAAAACGCTCGAAAAACGACTTTTTGAATGTTATAAACGACTTTTTGAATGTTTTTTTCGCCTTAAAAAACGACTTTTTGAATGTTTACGACGACATACATTTTTAAATGTCGTTTTTAATTTCTATATTTGCGAACATTCATTTTGTCGTTTTTTAAAAACAAAGGAGTATGGCTATAAAAATAACAAACAAAGATGTGATACAGAGCTATTTAATGACTGTATCTAAGTATGATTTTTCAGTGTACGAAAAACGCATTCTGTACAGGCTTGTGGAAGCAATGCAGTGTGAGATAGAAGGTAAAAAGCTTTATCCTGGACTACGTATAGAAAAGACGTTATACGATGATAGAGTTGTTTTAATGCCCATTTCTGCGTTTTTAGCCAACGATGATGACGAGAACTATACCCGTGTCAAAAAAGCGCTGTTAGACCTTAGAAATAAGTCTTTTGAGTTCGATGACGGGCAAATATGGAAGGTGATAGGTATTATCGAGAAACCACAATTCAATTACAAAAGAGGCTGGGTAAGATTTGAAATACAACCTGAAGTATATAATGCCGTACTTAATTTTTCAAAGGGCTTTAGGAAGTATGAACTTAAAACGGCCATGGAGTTTACAAGTCAGTACTCGATGCGCTTCTATGAACTCATGAGTGGTCAAGAAAGGCCTTTGATTTACAGTATAGAGGATCTGAAAATCATGTTTGGTGTACAGGACAAATACAAACGCAACCCGGATTTCATAAAAAGAATCATAGTCCCAGCTAAAGAAGAACTGGACGCAAAAAGTCCATATTCGTTTGAATACAAGATTCTGAAAGAGGGTCGTTCTTTTCATTCACTGAAACTGTATCCAAAATACCAACCGGAACACAGGGATGAAGAACTTGAAAAGCACGAACTACAAAAACAGGTCAGTCTGGGCTGGGATCTGGACAGGCTTATCAGAAACTATCTAAAGCAAGAGCTTCTTTTCACAGACCAGGAAATAAGAAACAACATAGACCTTTTCAGGGATGCACAGAAGAAACTTGATTTAATGCTGGAGCTTTCAACCCTGAAGGGAAAATCAAGGGATAAAAAGAACCCTAAAGGGTATATAATAAACGCACTGAAGGGAAAAGTAAAAGACAAGGAAGAACTTTGATTATGTTACACAATCAAAAAACAACGATATGAAAGAAGGAGATTTGATATTGGTATCTGCTGAAGCCACAGGCTTAGGAAAGCCAATGGAAGCCGTTATAGACAAGATTGAAACATTCATGGAACAAACCCTTGTAACGGTCACTTACACGCAACCTGATGCCTTATCCGGCTTCGGAGGGTGCTTTGTGGATTCTCATATCACTTTAAGCGAAGAAAAGGCCAAGTAACCTGAATATATTTCAGGAATATTCAGTATATTCACAGCATATTCAATTAAAAAGAAGTATAAAATCAGCATATCAAGCATATTATAAGCATATTTATATCAATCGGTTAAGGTATGACAGATAAAGTAACCATACAACCCAAAAGTAAGCCGGAAAAGACTACAATCTCAATAAGCGGAGAAACATCTGAACGGCTGGAGATATACTGCCGGGCAAACGGCATATTACGGAAAGAGTTCGTTTCTCTCGCCCTGGAATACTTTGAACGCACAGGTTTCGACCTGAAGAGTAACGCACTTGATTACTCCCCCTTGGAAAAGATCATCGGAGAATTGAATGAAGTAAAAGCGACCATGCAGACAAGCAATGAAGGAACAGAAGCGATTCGCCAACTACTACAGGCAGTCCGGGAACAGACCGCAAAACAGCTTCCTGCTCCAGAACTTATCGCAAAGGCAGCAGAAGAAAAGGCGAAGGCAGAAAGTCTGGCTACAGAACGTGCCAAAGACCTTCAGCTCCTTCAGGAAGAGAACAACCGATTACGTAACGAAATCAAAGTTCTTCAGGAGTATAAGGAAAAAGCACACCGGGAACTATGCCGGGTGCGTGATGAACAGAAAACATTCGGGAAAATAAAAGTAAATACAGAACTATAAATTAATATACAATGAATATAAAAATGAAAAGTCTTACAATTAAAAAATGTTTTGTCTTGTTACTTTTGATATTATCAAGTAACATTTCTGTTGCGCAAGATTGCCTTGACAGCGAATCTTATTATCAATACATTAAAAATAATGGGCAACCACATTTGGAATATGTACTTGATAAAATACGTTCACATTCAGTTGTTGCAATAGGGGAAGATCATTGGATAGATGCTCACCCTCAATTCTTGTGCGAACTGATAACTGCTTCAGCAAAAGATTCAACGGCGAATATTGATGCGGTGGCTGTTGAGTTCTGCATTACGAGCTGCAAGGCTGTCGGCTTGTTCCGACAATTGGCGATCCTGCACTTTCTGTTCGCTGATTACGTTTCTATTGACCGAATGAAGGATAGTGGTTGATACTGCTGGAGTTACTTCCTTTTTTTTGCCGAATATGCCTAAGAAACCTTTTCGTTTTGGCTTTTTGGACTGTTCCTGCACACTTTTCTGTACAATAACCGGAATTTGATTGGCTATCTTCTTGTTAATAGATTGTTGTTCATCCATTAACCGGACTATCTGGAACATCTGTCGTTCCTTATCCTCTAAAAGACTGCGCACACTATCGATGCGCTCTGCTGGATAGGTGGCCTTGAAACGGCAGAGCATACTGTCCATTGCCATACGCCGTGCATGGTAATGCTCGATATCTTTATCGTTCCATTCCAGTATTGTTTGCTGAATACTTGAATTCAAATCGTGGAGAAGTGAATAGACAGTATTACCCGACAGAGCAACTATGACATAGCAATGCCATCAAACAAATGACGGCACACACAAAGCATAGACTGATTGTCTTGACCTAAAAGATTGATTGGAATTTATTCAGGACTGCCTATCACTTAGATAGAAGTCCAAGGTCTACTGAAATACATAATTCAAAAATTAAAATTGCTTGACTGCAAATTTAGTAACTTTGCTTGACAAATTAACGAGAAAGAAGAGAAAATGAAAGCCGACCGCATAACATCACCTATACGCAAGCAGGGGTTTCGGTCTTCGTAGGACAGGAAACTGCTATATTTGAAGTTCAGTTCTTCGTAGAAAGTCCAGTGGTTAAAATCCCTGCCTGCGTATAGCTGAGAAACGTTATGCGGCAGCTTAAAAGACGACACCAAACCAGAAAAATCGTCTTGACCATCACCCAACTTTGAATTAAGAAGGATGAAATTTTTCAGGAACAACTTCCAACATTTCCAAAAAACAGTTTTTCCATTGACTTGGAGACAAACAGACAATTTGAGCATTAAGGTTTAAACCGAATTTTTCTGAAATTGACCTGACCTGACTTTTCCTGAAAATCGACTTTAAAGCTGTTTTTACAGATAACTCAGGCTTCTGTAACAGACAGGAAATAAATGCTAAGTATTTGGCTTTAAACTTAAAATCAAAAATTAACTGTTTTCTTTTAATGTCTAACAGGGCTGACTTGACAGTTGGCGGTGGCAAGAAACTTTCAGGACCTACCTCATAGACAAGTTTCAAATCAAAAAATGTATGATAGAAAACGGTATATGGATTGTAAAGCTTCCTCGAAAATAACTTTTGTGTAGGTTCTAACTGAAGGACAATGGAACCTCCCTGAAAATTTTCAAGACCCTCAAACATCAGGATTTTGAAAATATCGGAAGTAATGCCATAAGGAATATTTGACACCACTTTGAAAGGAAATTTCGGAACTACAAAATTCCTAAAATCACAACCGACAACTTGAACATTTCGGGTATCAGAAAATAATTTCCGTAAATGTTCAACCAAAGCTGTGTCGTTTTCAATAGCTACGACATTATGTGCGATTTTTAATAAATGAACAGTTAGAAACCCTTTGCCTGCTCCAATATCTAAAACTGTATCTTGACTGCTTATATTTGCTATTTTTATTGCATTTTGTATTAGCACTTTATCAATAGTAAAGTGCTGACCCGTAAAACGAACGGGCAATTTCTTTTTTGTCATTAGTAACTTCTTACAGGTGCTGAATTCAAGTTACAAATGCAACGGAATTCATATTAATAATTTGTTTAAATTTTTCGTTTGGTGTGAGGTATCCAAGTCTTTTACGAGGTCTATTATTTAGATTGTTTTCAATCCATTTAATACGCTTGTTGGTTACTTCACTAAAGTCCGTACCCTTTGGGATATACTGCCTGATAAGACCGTTAGTATTTTCATTGGCACCACGCTCCCAAGAGTGGTATGGCTTACAAAAATAGAAATTAATATCTAGTTTTTGTGATATATCCTCGTGTTTTGCAAATTCTTTTCCATTATCAGCCGTTATTGTGTGTATTAAGTTTTTTACTTTTCGCAATGCCCATACTGTAATCTTTGCTACAGGGATGGCTTCTTTCCCTGATAGCTTACGTATCCAGACTCTGCTTGTTGCTCTATCATTAATGGTTAGAATAGCACCTTTGTGATTCTTTCCAATAATTGTATCTATCTCTAAATCACCAAATCTTTCTTTTTGCTCTACTATTGAAGGTCGCTGGTCAATATCAACCCTATTGGGAATAAATCCTCTACCTGCGTTTTTAGAACCACGCTTTGAATATTTTCGCCCTTGCCTTCTAAGATATTTATGGAGATCCCCACCTTGTCGTTTATCATTCCATATCCAACAATATATAGTTTCGTGAGATACCATAGCTATATTTTCTACTTGGCTTCTGCCCACTATCTGCTCTGGGCTCAAATCCTTTCGTAGAAGCTTTTTTACACGCTTCTTCATAGCTTGTGTAAACACCTCCTTTCGCTTCTTTTCAACCTTACGTTTATCTGCCTTTCTTTGAGCAAGATCAGGGTTGTATTTTCCACTACGAATATCGCAATTGCGTTTTATTTCCCTATAGATACTACTTTTATCAACGCCAATAGCTTCAGCTATATCTTTTTTACTCATAGGAACTTGCAGCATCTTAGAAATTGCATACCTTTGCTTTTCGGTTATATGTTTACTCATCTACAACTTTTATTTCTTTGGACGGACAATAAAAACAAAGATAGTAACATTATCCATTCAGCAGAGAACAGAGGGATTTGTCTCTCTTTTCTCTCTGAAAAAATATTACTTATGCAGCTATTAATCCTGTACCAAAAAGTTGCATTTATAACTTGAACTCAAGTTTCACCCAATAGAGAAAATTTTATCATTTGAATATTGATATTGTTTATTTCTTTTCGGAGCTCGTCTATTTTTTTATTGCCAAGTTCTAATGCTTCTATCTCCTGCCATTCATAGAGGCTATTATATGCCATACATCCGATAAGAATGGAGATAAGTATATATCCCAACCGTATTGCCTTATAGAAATTTCCTGACCGC
>NZ_QUCG01000012.1:0-895 GCF_003473645.1 Prevotella sp. AM23-5
ATGGTGGAGACCAACATCCGTATCGACTATGACAAGTTGCGAATGCTCATCCGCCACGACAAGGAGTTCACCCACGATGCCAGCATCATCCAGCAGTTGGTGACCCAGGGATTCGTGATAGGCACGCTCAACGAGAACTTCCCTGCCGAGCGAATCAACGACCCAGACAACTTCCTCAGCCTGCTGTTCTATTTCGGCATGGTAACGATAGACGGAACTTATGATGGTGAGACCAAGTTCATCATCCCGAATGAGGTGGTGCGAGACCAGATGTACACCTACCTGCTCGACACCTACAAGGAGAACGACTTGGTATATGATAGATATAGCAAGGGTAAACTGGAGAGTAAACTGGCTTATCATGGAGAATACAAGCCATACTTTGAATATATCGCCGACTGCCTGAAGAAGTATTCCTCACAGCGAGACAAGCAGAAGGGAGAGGCTTTCGTGCATGGCTTCACCTTGGCGATGACGAGCCAGAACAAGTTCTACCGCCCTATCTCTGAGCTGGACAATGACGGCGGCTATGCCGACATCTTCCTCTCTCCGCTCTGTGACATCTACAAGGACATGGTGGATTCATATATCATAGAGTTGAAATATTGCAAGAGCCAAACCACCGATGAGCAAGTGAAAAAGCTCTTCGAGGAGGCATCAGCTCAAATCTCCCGCTATGCGGACAGTGAGATGGTCAGAGAGGCGGTAAAGACCACAAAGCTCCACAAGCTGGTGGTTATCTACCGCGGAGCGGAAATGGTGGCTTGCGAGGAGATAAGGATATTGCTATAGAACGAACCGTTATCCGGCTGGATACCTGGCGGATAACGGTTCTTGAAAAATCGCAGGTCAGCAAATTCACAGAGTGTTCAGTATTCAGTATTCAGTTTTTTTC
>NZ_QUCG01000012.1:905-73296 GCF_003473645.1 Prevotella sp. AM23-5
TTCTGCTCAAATCTCCCGCTATGCGGAAAGTGATATGGTCAGAGAAGCGGTAAAGACTACAAAGCTCCACAAGCTGGTGGTCATCTACCGCGGAACGGAAATGGTGGCTTGCGAGGAAATATAATTACCGGAGAAGAATTACAGATTCAACAAATAATAAAATGATGAAATGATGAAAGCAAGACATATCTCTTATCTTATCGCATGCATGCTCATGATATGCTGCCTGAATACCCAGGCGCAGAATACATTCCCCTACCCTGCGCTGCCTGATACGCTGCGCAGCGTAGAACAGCGCGCTACCTACCTCAGCGAGCACTACTGGGACAACTATCAGTTTGCTGATACTACCCAACTGAAAAATGAGGAGATTACAGAACAGGGATTCGTCAACTTCATCGATATCCTCGCCCGTTTCAACGACGAGATTGCCCAGAAAGGCATCAGCGCCTTCACTGCCAAGGCTTACGCACAGAAGCCTGCCAA
The DNA here is from genome assembly GCF_003473645.1 of Prevotella sp. AM23-5. Classification (NCBI taxonomy): domain Bacteria; kingdom Pseudomonadati; phylum Bacteroidota; class Bacteroidia; order Bacteroidales; family Prevotellaceae; genus Prevotella; species Prevotella sp. AM23-5. The sequence continues at coordinate 1,392 of NZ_QUCG01000012.1, forward strand.
GGAGAAATTCGAGAGCCTGATAGAGCATTATTTCGACGACCCACAGTCGCCGATGAGAAACGACAGGGTGTATAGCTTCTTCCTGGCGGAAATGAAGAAGTCGCCTTACTTCGATGAAGCGGAAAAGGAACGCATCGACTTCAAGTGGAAGGCGGCACGGAAAAACCTGCCAGGCACCAAGGCTACCAACCTCTCCTTCAAGCTGGAAGATGGAAAAATGCATCAGTTGACTGACTATCAGAACGAAAAGGTGATACTCTACTTCTATGATCCGGAATGCGAGAATTGCCACAAGGTTACGGCGTGGCTGAAAAAACAGACCATTCCTGCTGAATACAGAATGCTCAGAATCATTGCGGATGATCAGATTAGTGCTACTTACAGCATCAAGGCGATGCCTACGATTTACTTATTAGACAAAGGCAACATCGTGGTTTTAAAGGACTGTACGCCGGAACTGCTCATCAGCGTAATCAATAACAATTAATAAAAAAAAACTAGACTGGTCGTCTGAGCGACGCTCAACTTATTATCATTTACATTTACATTTACTATTATTCAAATACATTATTTAATTATTCAATTTACATTCTTTAATCACACTTTCTATATTATATTATCTATTCTACCTATTTATATTGAATCATAATCGTAAGGTATTGTATTAATCATATACCCTATCTTATTTCGCCTTTGAAGAGTCGTAATGCATATTGAACTCCTCGCGAGTGTGGTCGTTTCTCTTAACTACGATCACATAGTCACCATCCTTAACTATTCCAACCTTCGCAACAAGAGTGAAATAACCATACTTACCAGACTTGCCGTAATCGCCTGTCTCGGTGATGATAATCTTGTTGCCAACTAACTGAGAGTCAAACTTGATATTTGTGCCCTCATCAAAGATTACATTCTTGTGAGTCAACTGCAACTGACCACCAGAAAGAACCTTGCATACCAGCTTCTCGTTGTTCTCACCATTGATGTTAGAGGTTTCATTTACCTCAGCACCGGTTGTCTGTGAATAACTGAGCAGTGAGAAGTTTGACTTTGTTGTAACGGTGTTGACACGTGTTGTTGTATCGCCCGTCAAATCATCGTCAGCCGCACTGCAGCTTACTAAACCCAATGCCATCATACAAGTGATGACCATTCCAAAAAACTTTTTCATATTTTATCATTTACTAATTGTTATTCAATCATTTAAACCTGGTCTCCTCTTACAAGCATCTGCGGGGTTGCAGCACTCTGGAAGACTTCCAAAATAACCTTTCGGCCTAAATCATCTTTTACAATATACAAATGATATACAAGAATCTCAAAATGTAGTTCTTACATTTGTTCGGCTGCAAATTTAGAGAAAAAAGTAATACGCTCCAAACTTTTTAGGTTAAATTATGTGAAGACACAGAACGTTCACGCACACAACAATCCTGTTACATAACAAAATGAAAGAAAGATGAAAGAAAAGGGCATTAAAAAAGCGGAAACCCCGAAGGATTCCCGCTACTATTTTGGGTTGATAAATCTCGAAGATTAGTCGAGGTTAGCCAACTTGTTGTCAGAATGAAGAACATCCTTGATCTTGTGGCTATAGAGGTCAACCATGTACTCACGAGCCTTACCGCAGTACTGACGTGGGTCGAAGTACTCTGGGTGCTCAGCCAATGTCTCACGAACACCTGCTGTGAAAGCAAGACGAGAGTCAGAGTCAATATTGATCTTGCAAACAGCGCTCTCAGAAGCCTTAGTCAACTGCTCCTCTGGGATACCAACTGCATCTGGCAACTTACCACCGAACTTGTTGATGATATCAACATACTCCTGAGGAACTGAAGAAGAACCGTGGAGAACGATAGGGAAACCAGGAAGCTGCTCCTCAACTGCTGCCAATACGTCGAATGCCAATGGAGGAGGAACGAGGTGACCAGTCTTAGGGTCACGTGTGCACTGCTCTGGCTTGAACTTGTAAGCACCGTGAGAAGTACCGATAGAGATAGCCAATGAATCAACACCTGTACGTGTAGCGAAATCAACAACCTCCTCAGGCTTTGTATAGTGAGACTCCTCAGCTACTACGTCATCCTCTACACCAGCGAGGACACCGAGCTCACCCTCTACAGTTACACCGAACTGATGAGCGTAATCAACAACCTTCTTTGTCAATGCAATGTTCTCCTCGTATGGAAGAGCAGAACCATCGATCATTACAGAAGAGAAACCGAAATCTACACAGTCTTTACATGTCTCGAAGCTATCACCGTGATCGAGGTGGAGAACGATCTCAGGATGGTTGCAACCCAACTCCTTAGCATACTCTACAGCACCCTCTGCCATGTAGCGGAGCAATGTAGGGTTAGCATACTTACGAGCACCCTTAGATACCTGGAGGATAACTGGTGACTTCAAGTTTGAAGAAGCCTGGATGATAGCCTGGAGCTGCTCCAAGTTGTTGAAGTTGAAAGCAGGAACGGCCCAACCGCCCTTGATAGCTCTTGCGAACATTTCCTTAGTGTTCACAAGACCGATTTTCTTGTAATCTACTGCCATAATTGTTATTAATTTTATTGTTTAATGAAACATTCTATTCATTTTTATCTGGTGGATTCTAAACGCCCCCACCATAACCGAGTGCAAATTTAACTTTTTCTTTTGAGACAGCAAAAAATATGCTTACTTTTTCGTGTTACAAGCGAGTTAAAAAAGTTAATTCCCCCTTTTTAGTCGCCTAAAACCCCTTATTTGCTAATTGCACTTTGCAATTTGTACTCCCGAACGGCATAAGCCAAGACGATGAGAAAACCCACGAAAGGTACCACGAAAGGCAGGGTGACATGGGTGGTATCGGCTATCATTCCCATCAGCAGGAAGCCGCATCCACCTATCGGAGTCATCATCAGGAGCGAGGATGCCGACTTGGTGAGATTGCCCAATCCCGTGAGGGCGATGCTGAAGATGGTAGGGAACATGATTGCCTCGAAAAGATAGTTGCCCACCAGGGCTACCAGCGATACGATGCCCAGATCGCAAAGCACCAGTCCGACGCAGACCACGCTGCCCACGGCACAGATGAGGAGCATGGTGGTTGCCTGGATATGGCGCATGATCCAGCTGCCCAGGAATCTGCCTACCATGAAGAACGCCAGGGCAAGGGTGAGGACGAGAGAGGCGGTGCGGTCGCTCATCCAATGCATGCCGGTGACGAAATTGATGAAGTAGGAATTGATGGATATCTCGGCTACCTCATAGCTCAGAAGGGCAAAGAGGCCGAAGACGAACATCCTGTGGTTGGCAAAGAGCTTGGCGATATTGCTGCCCTTCGCCTTGTCTTCCGTCGTCTGCTGGTGCTGGATTTCCGGCAGATCGACACGGGAGAACACCACGGCGATGGCAAGCACCAGAACGCCCAGGATGGCATAAGGTATGACCACATTGCCGCCCTGCTGCGTATCATTGAAGAGGAACTGACCGATGCAGAAGGTGGCAAAGATGCTGCCCAGTCCATTGAACGACTGCGAGAGGTTCAATCGGCTGGTAGCGGTCTCCCTGGCACCCAGTTCGGTAACGTATGGATTGGCGGCTGTTTCGAGGAACACCAGTCCGCATCCGATGACGAAGAGGCAGAAGAGGAAGGCTGAGAAGCTGCCTATCGATGCCCCCGGAATAAAGAAGATGGCACCCAGACCGAAGAGCAGGAGGCCGAACACTACGCCACGGCGATAGCCATACTTATTGATGAAGATGCCCGCCGGTATAGCCATGAGGAAATAACCCAGATAGGTGGTTACCTGGATCAGGGCTGACTGGGTGATACTGATGTGCAGGGCATTCTGGAAGTGCTTGTTGAGCACATCGAGAATGGCACGCGCGAAGCCCCACAAGAAGAAGAGCGACGTGATGAGAATGAACGGGACAAGATATTTCTTGTCGCTCACTGAATGGTTTTCTGTTTCTTGGTTCAACATTTTTTTATTCTATTTCTTTTTTACTGAACACTTTTTTATTCTTGATGCCGGCAGTGCCGGGAGCCTATTCCTGCGGATGCAGGACAGCTCCCTCCTGCTTCTTGCCATCCATCAGGATTCTGAGCGGACGGTCGAAGCGTACATGGCGCACATACTGCGTCTCCTCTACGGCTGGCATCGCATCCAATATCTCCTTGTTCACGAAGCCTCCCTCTTCGGTATTGGTATCTACCGTGAAATAGCCCACGCCGAAAGAGGTGAGGTTCTGGAAGAAGTGGGTGCCCTGACTCGGATCGATGTTGTAATTCTTCAATGCCACCTCTACGATGACGCGGGCGGCACTGATATGAGGCCACTTGACCGGTACGCCCAGGTAATGATCACTCGATCCCCAGCGGCCCGGACCTATCAGCACATAATTCTTGCCATCTGCCAGGAACTTGCGGTTGATGCGCTCGATATCATCGGCTACATAGAAGTTGTTCATCGCCGAGAAGTGGTCATCGTACTTCACATACACCACATCGGTGACATCCTCGCTGATGCCATGGCCCAGGGAGTTGTGGGAACGGAGCAGACAGTCGGCATCCGGTATCGCCCTGACATCCTCGTCGAGCATCTCCTTGGCATCCACGATCGGACGGATCTGGAGGAGATAGAAATCGCAGGTCTTGTCGGCATGGATATTGCAGGCAAACTCAATCTCCACCGGTCGGCGCATCGCCTCGGAACCGCACTTCATCGACATCTGCATGAGTTCCGGCAGGGGTACCACATCGTGCTGGAGCACTCCGGCAAAGGTGATGAGCTTGCGGCCGGTTTCATACACACCGTCGTTGATGACCTGATCGTAAGGGTCGAAGGTAGAGGCGATGTAGTTGAGACTCTGGTCTTCTACCGCATCCTTCACGCGGAGCTTGAGGATATTGAATCCGTCATCCACCTTGAAGTCATCGCCCACATGCTTCATGTCGAGGGCGTAGAACTGGGTCTGGGTATCGCGCAGCGCCATCTCCGTCTCGGAAGTCTGCAGCACCTGATGCGGATGATACGGACAGACGCGGAGGGTCTGACCGCCATCCACGATATACTTACCCAATCCGAGGGCAAGACTGGCAATACCCTCCTCTGCCTCCTCATCGCCGATAGGATAATAGTTGAGCGAACGGAGCACGCCACTCATCGTAGGATAATAGCGGGTGCCATAGTCCTTGCCCACCACCTCCTGCAGGATTACCGCCATCTTCTCCTGGTCGATGACGTTGCGGGTGGCGGTCATGTATGCCTTGGAATCGCGATAGAACACCGAGGCATACACGCCCTTGATGGCGCAGGCGAGCATCTGGAGCATCTGATACTTATCCGCGAGATAAGGTATCATATAGGTGGAATAGATGCCGGCGAAAGGCTGATAGTGGGCATCCTCGAGCAACGAACTGGAACGGATGGCGATAGGACTCTTCGTTGCCTCGAAGAAGGTGAAGAAGTCGGCTATCAGCGAATCGGGCAGCTGAGCATGGAGGAAGTGCTTCAGGATTTCATCATCGCTGGCATCGCTCAAAGCTATCGGATAGAGATTGTTGCTCATCATGAACTCGTCGAAGATATCGGTACAGAGCACCACGGTCTTCGGAATCTGCACGGTGGCATTCTCATACTGGTTGAACTCGGGATGGCGCTTGATGATGTTGTCAAGGAAGGCTAGTCCCCTGCCCTTTCCACCCAGCGATCCTTCGCCGATGCGGGCAAAATGGGCGTACTTGTCGAACTTCATACGGTCGAACACGGCAACCACGCCCAGGTTCTTCATGTGACGGTACTGCACGATGGCATCGAAGATGATCTGCCGGTGGGCATCCACATCCTGCAGCTTCTCCCAGGTGACGTGCTTCAGGAAGGCGGAAACCGGGAAGATGGCACGGGCACAGAGCCAACGGCTCATGTGGTTGCGGCTGATATGATAGAGCATCGAATCGTTGGGGATGTTGAAGATGTTATCCTGCAACTCCTTCAGACTGCGGATGCGCATGATTTCCTCGTGGGTTTTCGGATCGCGGAAGATGAAATCGCCGAAGCCCATGTGCTTCTCCATCAGGCGACGGAGATCCACACTCATCTTCTTGGAGTTCTTATCTACAAAGCGGAATCCCTCGGCTTCTGCCTTGGCACGGTTGTCGCTCTCGGAACTCTCGATGATGAGCGGCACGAACGGATCGGTCTTGCGGATGTAACGGAAGAGACGCAATCCGGCATCAGGACATTTCTCACGTCCGAAGGTATCGGTGCCGTGCTCGGGATTCGCCTCCTGCTCCACCTCGTTGCCAAAAGCCTTGGCGGCACTCTTCAACGGGAATCGGGCATCGCTGATGACACCCAGGGTATTGTTGGAATACTTATCGTAGAGTTTCTGCGCCTCTTCGTAGGTACGGGCGAGCACCACCTTCGGACGGCCACGCATTCGCATCGTGGCAGCATGGCGGTTGAGGGCTTCCTTGGAAAAATTCTTGCTCTGCTCGAGGATATAGTTGTAGAGGTTGGGCAGGATGGAACTGTAGAAGCGCACGGAGTCTTCTACCAGGAGTATCATCTGCACGCCTGCCTCCCGGATATCGTGCTCCAGGTTCATCTTATCCTCTATGAGCTTGATGATGGAGAGGATGAGGTTGGTGTTGCCCAGCCAGCAGAACACGTAATCGAAGATGCTGAGGTCTTCGTTCTCCATTCGCTTGGTGATGCCGTGGGAGAACGGGGTGAGTACCACGCAATGGATATTCGGGAACTTGCCCTTGATATCGCGCGCCACATCGAAGGCATCGTTGTCGGCATTGCCCGGCATACAGATGACGAGGTCGATGACGGTGGAGCGCAGCACCTGGGCTGCCTCTTCGGTGGTTGAGACCTGGGTGAAGGTTGGGGGATAACGGAGTCCCAGCTCCATATACTCATTATATATCTTCTCCTCGATGCGTCCATCATCTTCTAGCATGAACGCATCGTAAGGGTTGGCTACAATCAAGACATTGTAGATACGTCGCATCATGAGATTGACAAATGATACGTCTTTCAAATAGAACTTATTCCACTCTTGGGGTACATTATTTTCCATATGTGTAGCGAATTATAGTGCAAAGATACTGATTTTCTGAGATTTTCTTGCATTTTTCATCGTTTTTTTATATATTTGCAAACAAAATATCGAGAAGTTATGAAAAGAAGATTATTTATCATAGCATTATTGAGTACATTTCTGAGTACATTATCATGCATCCCATGCTGCGGTCAGAAGCATCAGCGTGGCAAGGCATCCTATTACTCTAAACGTGCCACAGGTGCCAGATCGGCAAGTGGACAGAGAATCCACCATGACAGTCTGACGTGTGCACACCGTTATTATCCCTTCGGCACGATGCTGAAGGTTACGAATCTGAGAAATGACAAGAGTGTAATCGTTGAAGTGATCGACCGTGGTCCGTTCGGAAGGGGAAGAATCATCGACCTTTCCTGGGCAGCCGCGAAAGAAATCGACATGATTTCGCAGGGTGTGGCTACGGTGAAGGTAGAAAGACTGGATAACCCTGTTCCTTTCAAGCCTGAGGATAGCAAGCTCCCGAAGATAGATTTCGAAATGGCTGAGTTTGAACCAAAACATTATTTCGAAAAGAAGGAAAAGGCAAGGGAGAAGGCTGAAGCAAAGATCGAGGCAAAGGAAAAAGCTAAAGCCAAGGTCGAAGCAAAAGAAAAAGCCCCTCATCACCGCCATACGCCCTAAAAGGCAAAAGCTCCCAGCACCAACACGCCCTAAAAGGCAAAAGCTCCCAGCACCAACACGCCCTGAAAGGGCAGAAGCTCCTAGCCCAGGGCAACACCCTGGGTAAACCAGCTATGTACAATACGCCCTGAAAGGGCAAAAGCTTTATACTCCCCCCAAAAAAGAAAAAAGCAAGAACCAGCAATCAAGCTGTTTCTTGCTTTTTTTGATTTTATGTTGCAACTACTAGGGGATTATTATCTCTTGGTAGGGATATTGAATTCATTGACCTTGGAAATGGATTTTCCCTCGTGAATCACACTCACACAGAACCGTGCCATTCCATCCTTTAACTTTCTATCCGCTTTCACCATTGCGGTGTATCGAACACCCGATCCTGGGGAAATCTTCTCGACATGGATACTCGGCGAGATGAAGATATGCTTGTTGCCGGTGGTTTCAACCACGGTTGGAACAACATCGTAAACCGGCTCATGACCTCGGTTGACAATCTCGAATATCACCTTGCAGGTTTCATTGCGATTCAAACAATTATCTTCGTTGTCATCAACAAACCGAGCATTCACAATCTCCAAAGTAGGAGAATAGGAGAATCGGGCACCAAGCTCCTCAACGGTAGCAGTCGGCATCGAAGTAGTAGGCTGCTGGGCACTGTAATCGCCGGTATAGTCCTTGCCCTTGAAATCATAGAGACGGTCATCACCCCCATTGTTGGAATCAAAGATCTCCGGATTATCAGTTACGGGAGTATTGCTGTAATCACTTCCGGAGCGCCGCTCTACTCTATCCTGCTTGTAAGCTGCTTCACGGTCAGCCTGCGCCTTATCTGCCTGACTTCCGATGACAGCACCTACAACAGCACCGCCAGCCATGCCGATGATGGTTCCCATATCAGAACCTCTAGGTCCACCAGATAATCCACCGATAGCAGAACCGAGAATGGAGCCGATGGAACCTCCAGCATAGGCTCCACTGCCAGTATATGTATCGCAACTGCTCATCACCAACGAAGAACAGAGCATCAAAAGAATCACTTTTTTCATAACCATATCATTTAATTCTGCTGCAAAAGTACAACTATTTATTGAAAACATCAAGAAAGAATCCCTAAATAAAGTTAGGGAATCCCCTAAAACAAAAAAAGCGCCTCTGTCTAACGACAGAAGCGCTAATATATAGTGAGATCAGTTGTAACTTATTCAGCTGCAGCCTCTTCAGTTGCAGGTGTCTCAGTTGCAGGAGCCTCCTCAGCCTTTGTTGCCTTGCGACTACGACGAGTCTTCTTAGCAGCAGCCTTAGGAGTCTTAGCCATGTTCTCATCAAAGTCAACGAGCTCGATGAAAGCGATCTCAGCTGCGTCACCCTGACGGGTACCCAACTTGATAACGCGAGTGTAACCACCAGGACGGTTAGCTACCTTCTCAGCTACCTCACCGAAGAGAGCCTTCACAGCGTACTTGTTCTGAAGATAACGGAAAACAACACGACGTGATGTAGTTGTATCATTCTTTGAACGTGTGATCAGTGGCTCAACATACTTCTTAAGAGCCTTTGCCTTTGCGAGGGTCGTAGTGATTCTTTTGTGCTCACTCAAGATAAGTGATGCAGCCATGTTAGCCAACATCGCGTTACGATGAGAAGCAGTACGACCTAAATGGTTGAATTTCTTATTGTGTCTCATTTTAATTTTTGTTCTTTTTGGACAAAGGATGCATTACGCATCCTTGTCTAATTTATACTTTGAAATATCAGTTCCAAAAGACAGATTCAGACTCTCGAGCAAATCATCAAGCTCTGAGAGCGATTTCTTACCGAAGTTGCGGAACTTCAAGAGGTCAGTCTTGTTAAACTGAACCAAATCACCCAAGGTATCTACATCAGCTGCCTTCAAGCAGTTGAGCGCACGAACACTGAGGTTCATATCTACGAGACGAGTTTTGAGCAACTGGCGCATGTGAAGAACCTCCTCATCAAACTCCTGGTTGGTATCCTGATCAGGACTCTCCAGGGTAATCTTCTCATCAGAGAAGAGCATGAAGTGATAGATAAGGATCTTCGCAGCCTCTTTCAGCGCATCCTTAGGACTAATGGAACCATCTGTTGTAACTTCGAGTACGAGCTTGTCATAGTCGGTCTTCTGTTCAACACGATATGGCTCAACCGCATACTTTACGTTACGGATAGGGGTGTAGATGGAATCGATTGGGAGAACGTTAACGTCTGTGCAGAATTGACGATTCTCATCAGCAGGAACGTATCCACGTCCCTTATTAATTGTCAGATCAATCTGCATCGAAGCTTTGGAGTCTAAATGACAAATCACCAAATCAGGGTTTAACACTTCAAATCCAGTCAGATACTTGCCTATATCACCAGCCTTGAATTCTGTAGAATTCTCAACGGTGATACTAACTTTCTCATTCTCGAATTCTTCTACTACTTGCTTGAATCGAACTTGCTTGAGATTCAAGATAATGTTGGTAACATCTTCCTTTACACCAGGAACTGAAGAGAACTCGTGCTCAACACCCGCGATGCGGATGGTGTTCACAGCGTAACCCTCCAATGATGAAAGGAGAATGCGGCGCAAGGCGTTACCGATGGTAACACCAAAGCCAGGCTCCAACGGACGGAACTCAAACTTTCCGAACTGGTTGTCAGCCTCCAGCATTACTACTTTATCAGGTTTTTGAAATGCTAATATCGCCATTAATTTAATGATTTATTTAGAGTACAACTCAACGATTAACTGCTCCTTAATATTCTCTGGAATGTCAGCACGCTCTGGCTTGTGCAAGAACTTGCCACTCTTAGAATTGTCGTCCCACTCAATCCATGGGTACTTGCTATGATTGAAACCAGCAAGTGCTGCCTCGATTACCTCGAGAGACTTAGACTTCTCACGAACGGCAACTACCATACCTGGCTTAACTGCAAATGAAGGGATATTAACTACCTTGCCATCAACAGTGATGTGCTTGTGACCCACCAACTGACGTGCAGCAGCACGAGTAGGAGCGATACCAAGACGGAATACCACGTTGTCGAGACGGCACTCGAGATTCTGGAGAAGAACCTCACCAGTAATACCCTCAGCCTTAGCAGCCTTCTCAAACATATTACGGAACTGACGCTCTAATACACCGTAAGTGTACTTAGCCTTCTGCTTCTCTGCCAACATGACACCGTACTCAGACATCTTGCGACGACGGTTGTTGCCATGCTGTCCAGGAGGGAAGTTTCTCTTGGACAAAACTTTGTCTGCGCCGAAGATTGGCTCACCAAAACGACGCGCAATTTTAGATTTCGGACCTATATATCTAGCCATAATATTTATAAAATGCTATAATGTTTGTATCAATGAATGCTATTATACACGACGACGCTTTGGAGGGCGACATCCGTTGTGTGGTAATGGAGTTACGTCAACGATCTCAGTTACCTCGATACCTGCACCGTGTACGGCACGGATAGCAGACTCACGACCGTTACCTGGACCCTTTACGTATGCCTTAACCTTGCGAAGACCAAGGTCGAAAGCTACCTTTGCACAATCCTCTGCAGCCATCTGAGCAGCATAAGGAGTGTTCTTCTTAGAACCACGGAAACCCATCTTACCAGCTGAAGACCAAGAGATAACCTGACCCTCGTTGTTAGCAAGAGATACAATGATGTTGTTGAATGAGCTGTGTACGTGGAGCTGACCGATTGCGTCAACACGTACGTTTCTCTTCTTAGATGTTGCTTTTTGCTTTGCCATAATTAATTTCCTCCTTAGAATTACTTAGTAGCCTTCTTCTTATTAGCAACAGTCTTCTTCTTACCCTTGCGAGTACGAGCATTATTCTTTGTGCTCTGACCGCGAACTGGAAGACCATTACGATGTCTAACTCCACGATAGCAACCAATATCCATCAGTCGCTTAATGTTCATCTGGATCTCTGAACGGAGATCACCTTCAACCTTGAACTCAGCGCCGATAATTTCACGGATCTTGGCTGCCTGATCGTCAGTCCACTCGCTGACTTTCAGGTCACGGCTTACACCTGCCTTATCCAATATCTTTGCTGAACTACTTCGACCGATACCATAGATATAGGTCAATGCGATTTCGCCACGCTTATTCTGGGGCAAATCTACTCCAACAATTCTTATTGCCATTGTTTAATAAAAAATTAAAAAATTAATACTTTGCGTTAAAAGCGGTGCAAAAGTACAACTTTTTTTTGAAACAGCCATACTTTTACAGAACTTTAACATTAGCCCTGACGCAATTTCATCTTAGGGTTCTTCTTGTTGATAACGAAGAGACGACCCTTACGACGTACGATCTTGCAATCAGCTGAACGCTTCTTCAATGATGCTCTTGTCTTCATAACCTTATATGTGATAATTATTTGTATCTAAAAACAATTCTACCCTTAGTCAAGTCGTATGGACTCATTTCCACCTTCACCTTATCACCAGGTAAAATCTTGATGTAATGCATTCTCATCTTACCAGAGATGTGGGCAGTAATGTCAACACCATTCTCCAATTCAACGCGGAACATAGCATTTGATAATGCCTCTACAATTGTTCCATCTTGCTCAATAGCGGCCTGTTTTGCCATAATTAAATTTTTTGTCCTTCTAAATGTTCAACTTCTACGAATGAAGATAAAATTTCAGCTTTACCTTTTCGAACAACGATTGTATGCTCAAAATGAGCTGCTGGTTGACGATCTCTAGTAACTATGCTCCACTTGTCGGGGAGCAAGCCAATCTGACGGTCGCCCATTGTTATCATCGGCTCAATAGCCAAGCACATTCCTTCCTTTAACAGAATGCCGGAACCACGACTGCCGTAATTACGAACGGGAGGATCCTCGTGCATAGCCCTGCCAATGCCATGACCTGTTAGCTCTCGTACTACTCCATAACCATATTGCTGGCAATGAGTCTGTACGGCGTAACCAATATCACCCAAATGCTTTCCTGCCACAGCCTGTTCGATACCCAGGTACAAAGATTCTTTAGTTACCTTAAGGAGTTGTTGAACATCGGAAGTTATCTCTCCAACAGCGAAAGTATAGCAACTGTCACCATTGAAACCTTCTAAAAGGGTGCCGCAGTCGATGGAGATAATATCACCATCCTTCAGCACGTCCTTCTCACTAGGAATACCATGTACTACTACATCATTGATGGAAGTACATATACTAGCGGGAAAAGGCTCTCCATAAGGATTAGGAAAATTCTTGAACGTTGGAATCGCACCGTGATCACGGATGAACTCCTCGGCTACCCTATCCAAATGGAGAGTCGTTACACCTGGTTTTATATGTTTACCTAATTCCGCAAGCGTTGCGCCAACGAGTTGGTTAGCCTTGCGCATCAGGTTAATTTCATCCTCTGTCTTCAGAAATATCTGCATTTCAAAAGATAAAGATTAATATGCAGCAACACCACCCTGACGAGTATGGCCTGAATTGAGAAGACCATCATAGTGGCGCATAAGCAAATGACTCTCGATCTGCTGCAATGTGTCAATCACAACACCTACCAAAATCAACAGAGAAGTACCTCCGAAGAATTGTGAGAAGGCCTGCTGCACATCAAGAAGTCCTGCAAGAGCTGGCATAATCGCAATAAATGCAATAAATAATGAACCTGGTAAAGTAATACGAGACATTACGGTATCAATGTACTCAGCGGTATCCTTACCTGGCTTAACACCTGGAATGAAACCATTGTTACGCTTCATATCCTCCGCCATCTGAGTTGGGTTCAATGTAATAGCAGTGTAGAAATATGTAAATGCAATCACGAGGATTACATAGATTACATTATAAAGTAAACTGCGGTTATCCATCAGCTGCTGAACAACGCTACTTGCATTTTCAGACTGGTAGCGAACTACTGCCAATGGAATGAACATCAAAGCCTGCGCAAAGATGATAGGCATTACGTTGGCTGCGAAAAGCTTCAATGGGATGTACTGACGTGCACCACCGTACTGCTTGTTACCAACCAATCGCTTAGCGTACTGAACCGGAATCTTACGTGTACCCTGTACCAGAAGAATTGAGGCACAAACTACAGCGTAGAGAATAAGGATCTCTACAATGAACATGATCAAACCACCACCAGAGATAGCCTGCAAACGAGAGGTCATCTCCTGCACGAATGCCTGAGGCAAACGAGCGATGATACCGATCATAATGATGAGAGAGATACCATTACCAACTCCCTTATCCGTGATACGCTCACCAAGCCAGAGAATAAACATACTTCCTGCTGCAAGGATGATAGTAGCTGGAATCATAAAGACGGTCCAGCTAATACCCGTTGCCAAAGCGTTAGCAGCCTGCATCTTCAAATTCAGAAGGTAACTAGGAGCCTGAAAGACCAGGATGGCTACAGTCAGGACTCTAGTGTACCATTGTATTTTCTTGCGGCCGCTCTCGCCCTCGCGCTGCATCTTCTGGAAGTAAGGTACAGCGACAGCAAGAAGCTGCATAACAATTGAAGCTGAGATATAAGGCATAATTCCCAATGCGAAGATAGACGCATTAGAAAATGCACCACCAGAGAACATGTCCAAAAGCGACATAAGACCGCCTGAGGTCTGCGACTGCAATTTTTCCAACATGCTCGGATTGATACCCGGAAGTACCACAAACGAGCCAAAACGGTAAATAGCCGTAAACAGAAGAGTAATGAGGAGTCTCTGACGGAGGTCCTCAATCTTCCAACAGTTCTTTAGTGTCTCAATAAACTTTTTCATTACTTAGATTATAGTTGCGTTACCACCTACTGCCTTGATTGCTTCTTCGGCAGTCTTTGAGAAAGCATTAGCTTCAACTTCCAATTTTGCTTTGAGTTCACCGTTACCGAGAACCTTAACGAGCTCCTTACCATTGGTAAGACCAGCTGCCTTGAGTTCCTCAATACCGATCTTTGTAAGGTTCTTTGCTTCTGCAAGAGCCTGAAGAGTTGAAAGGTTTACTGCGAAGTACTCCTTATGGTTGATATTCTTGAAACCAGCCTTTGGAACACGACGCTGCAATGGCATCTGACCACCTTCGAAACCAATCTTTCTCTTATAACCAGAACGAGCCTTGGCACCCTTGTGACCACGTGTAGAAGTACCACCGAGACCAGAACCTGGACCACGACCAATACGACGACGTGAATGGGTAGAACCTGCAGCAGGTTTCAAATTATTTAATTTCATAATCGTTCCTAATTTTTTGAGATTAATTAATCAACTACACTTACGAGGTGATGAACCTTACGGATCATACCACGGTTGCTAGGAGTATCCTCTACCTCAACAACCTGAGAAATCTTGCGGAGACCCAGACAAGCGAGTGTACGCTTCTGATCAACTGGAGCACCGATCTTACTCTTAATCTGCTTGACTTTAATTGTTGCCATATTCGATAAATCCTAATTAACCGTTAAATACTTTATCCATACTGATACCACGCTCACCTGCTACAGTGTAAGCATCACGCATCTCTGCGAGAGCAGCGATAGTAGCCTTTACCAGGTTGTGGGCATTAGATGAACCCTTAGACTTTGCAATAACGTCCTTGATACCTACGCTCTCAAGAACAGCACGCATAGCACCACCGGCCTTCAAACCAGTACCGGCAGCAGCTGGCTTGATGAGAACCTTAGCACCACCGAAAGCTGTCTCAACCTCGTGAGGAACTGTACCCTTGAGTACAGGAACCTTAACCAGGTTCTTCTTAGCAGCCTCAGTACCCTTAGCAATAGCAGCTGTAACCTCACCTGCCTTACCAAGACCGTAACCGATAACACCGTTACCGTCACCTACAACGACGATAGCAGCGAATGTGAAAGTACGACCACCCTTGGTAACCTTAGTTACACGGTTGATTGCAACCAAGCGATCCTTAAGTACTTCTTCGTTATTTACCTTTACTTTATCCATTGCCATAATCGTTTAAAATTTAAGACCACCATTACGAGCACCGTCAGCCAACTGCTTTACGCGACCGTGGTAGAGATAACCGTTACGGTCGAAAACTACTGACTCAACGCCAGCAGCCTTTGCCTTCTCTGCGATGAGCTCGCCAACCTTGGTTGCCTGCTCCTGCTTAGGCATCTTCTCCAAACCGAGTGAAGAAGCTGATGCAAGTGTAGTGCCTGTCAAATCATTAATAACCTGAGCGTAAATCTGCTTGTTAGAGCGGAATACACTGAGACGTGGACGCTCAGCTGTTCCGTTAACATTCTTGCGAATGCGGAACTTTATCTTAATTCGTCTTTCTACTTTCTTTGTTGTCATAATCGTAAATAATTAAAATTACTTAGCTGAAGCACTCTTACCAGACTTTCTGCGAATAACTTCACCCTTGAAGAGAATACCCTTACCCTTATAAGGCTCAGGCTTGCGGAAAGAACGAATTTTTGCACAAACGAGTCCCAACAACTGCTTGTCGCATGACTCCAATGTCAAGATTGGGTTCTGGTTTCTTTCAGACTTAGTCTCAACCTTAATCTCCTTAGGCAACTGGATGAAAATAGGGTGAGTGTAACCCAAAGCGAACTCGATCAAGTTGCCCTGGTTAGAAACACGATAACCAACACCTACCAATTCCAAAACCTTTGTATAACCAGCGCTAACGCCAACAACCATGTTGTGAACGAGAGAGCGATACAAACCGTGGAAAGCCTGCTTCTGCTTAACATTTACAGGACTATTTTCATCGATTTCAAAGCTAATCTGACCATCTGCGTTGATAAACTTGATAGATGGATCAATCCACTGAGAAAGTTCACCCTTAGGGCCCTTTACTGTACAAACGTGTGAATCGTTGTCATAGTTTACAGTAACACCTGCAGGGATACTAATTGGCAATTTTCCTATTCTAGACATATAAAAGCCTCCAATTAATAAATATAGCAAAGAACCTCGCCACCGATCTTAAGATCAGAAGCCTCTTTGTCTGTCATTACACCTTTGGATGTAGATAAGATAGCAATACCTAATCCGTTAATAACTCTTGGCATGTCCTTGTAACCAGTGTACTTACGCAAACCTGGAGTTGACACGCGCTTCAAACACTTGATAGCGTTTTGCTTTGTAGTTGGGTTGTACTTCAAGGCAACCTTGATTGAGCCCTGAGGACCATCCTCTACAAACTTGTAGTTGAGGATGTAACCTTTCTCGAAGAGGATCTTTGTAATCTCTTTCTTCAAGTTAGACGCAGGAACTTCTACAACACGGTGATGAGCCATGATTGCGTTTCTGAGTCTTGTCAGATAATCTGCTATTGGATCTGTCATAAAATATAAATGTTTAATTAATCGGGACTACCCCGACAATATTAAATAATAAAAAATTCCTTGCCTGTAAAGATTACCAGCTTGCCTTCTTAACACCTGGAATCAAACCTGCAGAAGCCATCTCACGGAACTGGATACGTGAAAGACCGAACTGGCGGATATAACCCTTTGGACGACCAGTGATCTTGCAACGGTTGTGAAGACGGATAGGGTTTGCATTCTTAGGGATAGCCTGAAGCTTACGAGCTGCCTCGTATGCTTCGGCTGGATCATTAGAAGTTGCAATAATCTTTTTCAGAGCTTCGCGCTTCTCAGCGTAACGAGCTACAAGCTTTGCACGCTTAATCTCGCGAGCTTTCATTGATTCTTTTGCCATATCTCTTAATCTTTATTTGCGTTCTTGAATGGAAGACCGAATGCCTTCAGAAGTGCAAAACCTTCCTCGTCTGTCTTAGCAGTTGTAACGAAGGTGATGTTCATACCCTGAATACGGTCAATCTCATCGATGTTGATCTCTGGGAAGATGATCTGCTCTGTGATACCCAATGTGTAGTTACCACGGCCATCGAACTTGCTCTCAATACCCTTGAAGTCGCGGATACGAGGAAGAGAAACACGAACGAGCTTCTCCAAGAACTCGTACATACGCTCACGACGCAATGTTACCATAACACCGATAGGCATCTTCTTACGAAGCTTGAAGTTTGCGATATCCTTCTTAGAATATGTAGCAACAGCCTTCTGACCGGTGATAGCAGTAATCTCGTTGATAGCTACGTCAACAATCTTCTTGTCCTGTGTAGCGTCACCGAGACCCTGGTTGATGACAATCTTCTTCAAAACTGGAATCTCCATTGCTGAAGAATAGTTGAACTGCTTCTGAAGAGCAGGAGCGATTGTCTCCTTATATACTTTCTTTAACTGTGCTGTATCCATTACTTGATTTCCTCCCCTGACTTTTTAGCGATGCGAACAACGTTTTTACCCTCATGCTTGATAGCAACGCGAGTAGCCTTGCCACTCTTAGGATCGATCAAACTCAAATTTGAGATATGAATAGGAGCCTCCTGCTTTACGATGCCTCCCTGAGGATTCTGTGCAGATGGCTTAGTGCTCTTAGATACCATGTGCACACCCTCTACGATGGCACGGTTCTCGTCAACGAGGACCTTGAGCACCTTACCTGTCTTGCCCTTATCAGCACCGGCAATAACGATAACGGTATCGTCTTTCTTAATATGTAACTTACTCATTACTTTATACTTTTAAAATATTAAAGAACCTCAGGTGCCAAAGAAACGACTTTCATATTAACTGCACGAAGCTCACGAGCAACAGGGCCGAAGATACGGCTACCACGAAGCTCACCTGCATTGTTGAGCAATACACAAGCGTTATCGTCGAAACGGATATATGAACCGTCTGCACGACGAATCTCCTTCTTTGTGCGAACAATCAAAGCCTTTGATACTGCACCCTTCTTCAAATCACTTGATGGGATAACGTTCTTGACAGCAACGACAATCACGTCACCAACGCTAGCGTAACGACGGCCTGTACCACCGAGAACTCGAATGCAAAGAGCCTCGCGAGCACCGCTGTTATCACATACTGTAAGTCTTGATTCTGCCTGTATCATAATTACTTAGCTTTTTCTACAATTTGTACTAATCTCCATCTCTTTGTCTTAGACAGAGGACGAGTCTCCATGATCATAACTGTATCACCTACGTTAGCCTCATTGTTCTCGTCATGTGCATGGTACTTCTTTGTCTTCTGGACAAACTTACCATAAATAGGGTGCATCTCCTTGAACTTAGCTGCAATAACAATGGTTTTATCCATCTTGTTGCTGATAACAACACCCTGTCTTACTTTTCTTAAATTTCTTGTTTCCATCTGGACCATTATTATTTGTTAAGTTCTCTCTGACGAAGTTCAGTTTTCATACGTGCGATATCACGACGAGCAACCTTAATCTCTGATGGATTCTCAAGTGGAGTTACGTTGTGGTTGATCTTCTTCTTGTTCAAAGCGTCAACTGCTGCCTCCAGCTTCTCAACCAATTCCTTGGTCTCGATATTTTTAATTTCTGCAATCTTCATAATTAAGCGTTTTTATCGTAATCACGTCTAACAATAAACTTAGTCTTCACAGGAAGCTTCTGAGCGCAAAGACGGAGTCCCTCCTTTGCAATGTCGAAGCTTACACCCTCTACTTCGAAGAGAATACGACCTGGCGTAACAGGTGCAACCCATCCTGCTGGATCACCCTTACCTTTACCCATTCGGACATCGGCTGGCTTACGAGTGATTGGCTTATCAGGGAAAATGCGAATCCAGACCTGGCCCTGACGGTTCATGTAGCGGTTCAATGCCACACGAGCTGCCTCAATCTGACGGCTATCGATCCACTTTGACTCAAGAGTCTTGATGCCGAAAGAACCGAATGCCAATTGTGTACCTCTGTGAGCGTTGCCCTTATTGCCACGACCATCTTGAGGTCTTCTATATTTTACTCTTTTTGGCTGTAACATGATAGCTTTCTAAAATTTAACGGTTATTGTTTCTTTTACGATTACCACCACGGTTGTTAGAGCGGCCGTTACCACGGTTGTTGCTCTTGTTGTCCTGTGAGAAGTTTGGAGTAAGATCAGCCTTACCATAAACCTCACCACGGCAAATCCATACCTTGATGCCAAGCAAACCTACCTTGGTAAGTGCCTCGCACTGGCAGTAGTCGATGTCTGCACGGAATGTATGGAGAGGTGTACGACCTTCCTTGTACATTTCCTTACGTGCCATTTCAGCACCGTTCAGACGACCTGTAATCTGAATCTTGATACCCTCAGCACCAGCACGCATAGTGTTAGCAACTGCCATCTTGATAGCGCGACGATAAGCAATCATGTGCTCAATCTGGCTCGCGATGTTCTTACCTACGATGGTAGCATCAAGCTCAGGCTTCTTAACCTCGAAGATGTTGATCTGAATATCTTTCTTATAAAGCTTCTTCAACTCTTCCTTCAACTTATCTACATCCTGACCACCTTTACCAATGACAATACCTGGACGGGCTGTGCAAATAGTAATGGTAACAAGCTTCAATGTACGTTCGATAACGATACGAGAAACACTTGCCTTAGCAAGACGCTCGTTAAGATACTTACGGATTTTCTGATCCTCTACGAGGTTGTCACCGAAGTTCTTACCACCGAACCAATTTGAATCCCAACCACGGATAACACCAAGTCGGTTACTAATCGGATTAACTTTCTGTCCCATTCTACTTAATTATTTTTCGTCATTAGTTTTTGCATCAACAAAGAGAGTAACATGGTTAGAACGCTTACGGATTCTATAACCACGACCCTGTGGTGCAGGTCTCATACGTTTCATTGTAACGCCTTCGTCAACGAAGACCTTACTGATATAAAGCTCACCGTCTTCAGCCTTGCGATTATTCTTTGCCTCCCAGTTAGCGATAGCTGAACGAAGTAATTTCTCAACGTCAGCAGATGCCTGCTTCTTAGAGAAGCGAAGTACTCCGAGTGCACGGTTAACCTCCATACCACGAATCATGTCTACTACATAGCGCATCTTACGTGGAGAAGAAGGAACGCCTACCAACTTAGCGAAGTACAAGTTTTTACGGGCTTCTTTCAATTTCTCAGCCGCAATATGTTTTCTTGCTCCCATTATTTACTTAAATTTTTAAATGGTTTAACCCTTAGCTTACTTTCTGTTACCAGAGTGACCGCCAAAGCGACGTGTTGGAGCGAACTCTCCAAGCTTGTGGCCAACCATATTCTCTGTAACATAAACAGGGATAAATTTATTACCGTTATGAACTGCAACAGTATGTCCTACGAAATCAGGAGATATCATTGAAGCTCTAGCCCATGTCTTAACAACATTCTTCTTGCCACTCTCGTTCATAGCGAGAATCTTCTTCTCGAGAGAAACGTTGATGTATGGACCCTTTTTAAGTGAACGACTCATAATTTACTCTTTATTTTTTGTTAGCTCTTTCGATAATATACTTGTTAGAAAGCTTCTTAGGTGCGCGAGTCTTAAGACCCTTAGCGTACAAGCCCTTACGTGAACGTGGATGACCACCACTCTGGCGACCTTCACCACCACCCATTGGGTGATCAACAGGGTTCATAACAACACCACGGTTGTGTGGACGACGACCCAACCAGCGTGAGCGACCAGCCTTACCAGACTGCTCAAGTGCGTGGTCTGAGTTACCAACACTACCAACTGTAGCCTTACAAGCACTCAAAATCTGGCGTGTTTCACCAGAAGGGAGCTTAATTACACAATAACTGCCCTCACGAGAAGTCAACTGAGCAAAATTACCAGCCGAACGAACCAACAAAGCACCCTGACCAGGACGCAACTCGATGTTGTGGATCACTGTACCTACAGGGATGTTTGCCAAAGGAAGACAGTTACCGATCTCAGGAGCAGCATCTGCACCTGACATCAAAGTAGCGCCTACCTGAAGTCCGTTAGGAGCAATAATGTAACGTTTTTCACCATCAGCGTAGTAAAGCAACGCGATACGAGCCGAACGGTTTGGATCGTACTCGATTGTCTTAACAACTGCTGGAACACCATCTTTCTCACGTTTGAAGTCGATTAAACGATACTTCTGCTTGTGACCACCGCCAATGTAGCGAACGGTCATCTTACCGGTGTTGTTTCGACCGCCGGTAGAACGCTTACCGTAAACGAGAGACTTCTCTGGCACGGATGCAGTAATATCCTCGAACGTGCCAATAACCTTGTGTCTTTGACCCGGAGTAACCGGTTTTAATTTACGTACTGCCATTTTTTATTTTAAATATTGCTGTAAAAATCAATTGTATCGCCCTCCTTCAGAGTAACGATTGCCTTCTTGAACGCATTCTTCTGACCCTTAACAAGACCTGCCTTAGTGTAACGAGCAGAGCGCTTGCCAGCGTAGCGAATTGTGTTCACGTCAACTACTGTAACATTATACAGACTCTCAACTTCCTTCTTAATCTCGAGCTTATTAGCCTCAGGACGAACAACGAAGCCATAGCGGTTAGGCTGCTTGTCTGTAATCTTGGTCATCTTCTCAGTAACCAATGGTTTGATAATAAATGCCATATTCTAATATCTCCTTTTTACTTTGTTAAGATCTGGTCGATAGTCTCAAGCGACTTCTCAGTAATCACTACTACATCAGCGTTCAAAACTTTGTACGAATTGACGTTAGATGCGAGGATAACCTCAGCGCGCTGTAAGTTACGTGCAGACAAATATACGTTTTTATTTGATTCTGGCAAAACAAAGAGTACCTTTTTGCCCTCGATTTTAAGATTCTTAAGAACACTTAAGAATTCTTTAGTCTTTGGAGCCTCAAAAGTGAAATCTTCCAACATCACGATTGCGCTCTCCTGTGCCTTATAAGACAAAGCAGACTTACGAGCAAGAATCTTTACCTTCTTGTTGAGCTTGAAGCGGTAATCACGTGGCTTAGGACCAAATACGCGAGCACCACCTACGAGTACAGGTGAGTTAATATCACCACGGCGAGCACCGCCGCCGCCCTTCTGACGACCAAGCTTACGAGTAGAACCGCTCATCTCGCTTCTCTCCTTAGACTTAGCTGTACCCTGACGCTGGTTAGCGAGATACTGCTTTACGTCGAGGTAGAGAACGTGATCGTTAGGCTCAATGCCGAAGACTGCATCATTAAGAGCTACCTTGCGGCCGGTCTCCTGACCTTTGATATCTAATACGCTAACTTCCATTATTTCTCAATTAAAACAGTTGAACCTTTGCATCCAGCGAAAGAACCCTTAACGATAAGGAGATTCTGCTCTGGAATTACCTTTAACACCTGAAGGTTCTGAGTTGTTACTCTATCACCTCCCATTTGGCCGCCCATGCGCATACCCTTGAATACCTTTGCAGGGTAAGAACATGCACCAATAGATCCCGGCTTGCGAGCGCGGTCATCCTGACCATGAGTAGACTGACCTACACCACCGAATCCGTGACGCTTAACAACGCCCTGGAAGCCTTTACCCTTTGATGTACCAATTACGTCAACGAACTTGCAGCCGTTGAAGATATCAACTGTAATGGTGTCACCGAGGTTGTACTCCTCATCAAACTTGAACTCGGCCAAGTGCTTCTTAGGTGTTGTGCCTGCCTTCTTGAAGATTCCCATCATAGGCTGAGAAGTGCGATTCTCCTTAGCCTCGCCGAAACCTAACTGATAAGCCTTGTAACCATCCTTCTCTACGGTCTTAACCTGGGTTACAACACAAGGACCTACTTCGATAACAGTGCACGGAATATTCTTACCGTCGGCACTGAAAACGGATGTCATTCCGATTTTTCTTCCAATTAATCCTGGCATTTCAATTTAATTTTTAATAATTAGACTTTGATTTCTACTTCTACACCACTTGGCAATTCAAGCTTCATCAAGGCATCAACGGTCTTAGCTGTTGAGCTGTAGATGTCGATGAGACGCTTGAAATCTGAGAGCTGGAACTGCTCGCGAGACTTCTTGTTAACGAAAGTACTGCGGTTTACAGTAAAAATACGCTTGTGTGTTGGCAATGGAATAGGACCGCTAACGATAGCGCCTGTTGCCTTAACAGCCTTCACAATCTTCTCAGCTGACTTGTCAACCAACTGGTGGTCGTAAGACTTCAGCTTAATTCTGATTTTCTGACTCATTTTTAAAATTAAGTTATTATTAATATGAATTATTTTAGTCTAATGGAAGAAGAGGTACGCTGCTTAAGAGTCATTCGCTAAGCAGCGCCTCATCTTACCGTTATTTCTTTATTTGATTAAAGGAGTTCTGCGTGACCCTTAACCTCCTCCAACACTGCCTTAGCGATTGTTGAAGAGAGAGCTGCGTGGTGATCATACTCCATAGAGCTTGTTGCACGACCAGAAGTGATAGTACGCAAAGCTGTTACATAACCGAACATCTCAGCCAATGGAACCATAGCCTTTACGACGCGAGCGCCGCTACGACCTTCCTCCATACCCTGAACGAGACCACGGCGCTTGTTCAAGTCACCGATTACGTCACCCATGTTCTCTTCTGGAGTAACAACCTCTACCTTCATGATAGGCTCCATCAAAACAGGACCTGCCTTAGGGCAAAGTACCTTGAATGCCTGATGTGCTACCAACTCGAATGACAACTGGTCAGAGTCAACTGGGTGGAAGCTACCATCGGTCAAAGTTACCTTCAAACCTGTCATTGGGAAGCCACCGAGTACACCATTTGACAAGCAGTCAGCGAAGCCCTTCTGTACTGATGGGATGAATTCCTTAGGAACGTTACCACCCTTAACCTCGTTGATGAACTGCAAGTCGCCCTCCTTGTAATCCTCGTCCTTAGGACCGATGGTTACATCGATACAAGCGAACTTACCACGACCACCAGACTGCTTCTTGTAAGTCTCACGGCTCTGAGCTGTCTTAGTGATAGCCTCCTTATAGTTAACCTGAGGCTTACCCTGGTTACACTCAACCTTGAACTCACGCTTCAAACGGTCGATGATGATATCCAAGTGGAGCTCACCCATACCAGAGATAATAGTCTGACCGCTCTGCTCGTCTGTACGAACTGTGAAGGTTGGGTCCTCCTCAGCCAACTTAGCGAGACCGTTATCCATCTTAGCGATGTCTGCCTGGCTCTTTGGCTCAACTGCGATAGAGATCACAGTATCAGGGAATGTCATAGACTCCAATACGATTGGATGATCCTCATCACAAAGTGTATCACCTGTACGGATATCCTTGAAGCCTACACCTGCACCGATATCACCAGCGTCGATAGACTCCATTGGGATCTCCTGCTTAGAGTTCATCTGGAACAGACGGCTGATACGCTCGCGCTTGCCTGAACGTGGGTTGTAAACGTAAGAACCAGCAACAACCTTACCTGAGTAAACACGGAAGAATACCAAGCGGCCCATGAATGGGTCGGTAGCAATCTTAAATGCGAGAGCAGATGTTGGCTCATCCTCAGATGGCTTGCGATCCTCTTCCTCCTCAGTATCAGGGTTAGTACCGATGATATTTGGAGTATCCATTGGTGAAGGCAAGAATGCACATACATAGTCGAGCAATGGCTGAACACCCTTGTTCTTGTATGAAGAACCGAGCAACATTGGGCAGCACTCCATAGCACAGCAACCCTTGCGGATAGCAGCGAGGAGCTTCTCCTCTGGGATATCCTTACCATCGAGGTAAAGCTCCATAACCTCGTCATCGAAGTTAGCAGCACCCTCGAGGAGTTTATCACGCCACTCAGCAGCCTCATCAGCCAAATCAGCAGGAATTTCCTCTACGTCATACTCAGCACCCATAGTCTCATCGTGCCAGAGAATAGCCTTCATCTTGATCAGGTCAACTACACCCTTGAAGTTCTCCTCAGCACCAATAGGAATCTGAATAGCAATAGGATTAGCACCCAAGATATCCTTCATCTGCCGTACTGTCTCAAAGAAGTTAGCAC
Organism: Prevotella sp. AM23-5; assembly: GCF_003473645.1. NCBI lineage: Bacteria > Pseudomonadati > Bacteroidota > Bacteroidia > Bacteroidales > Prevotellaceae > Prevotella > Prevotella sp. AM23-5. Next base: position 26,957 of record NZ_QUCG01000012.1, read on the forward strand.
CAGAACGGTCCATCTTGTTTACATAACCGATACGAGGTACATTGTACTTGTCAGCCTGGCGCCATACTGTCTCTGACTGTGGCTGTACACCGTCAGCTGCAGAATATGTAGCAACAGCACCATCGAGTACACGGAGTGAACGCTCAACCTCAGCAGTGAAGTCAACGTGTCCCGGAGTATCGATCAAGTTAATCTTATAAGACTTACCGAGATAGTTCCAGTTACAAGTTGTAGCTGCAGAAGTGATAGTAATACCACGCTCCTGCTCCTGGGCCATCCAGTCCATTGTAGCAGCACCATCGTGTACCTCACCGATCTTATGAGTCTTACCTGTATAGAACAAGATACGCTCAGATGTTGTTGTCTTACCGGCATCGATGTGCGCCATGATACCGATGTTACGTGTCAAATGTAAATCGCGATTTGCCATTTTCTTTTAAACCTATTTTATAAATTAAATTAGAATCTGAAGTGAGCAAATGCACGGTTAGCCTCAGCCATACGATGCATATCCTCCTTGCGCTTGAATGCGCCACCCTGGTTGTTGTAAGCATCCATAATCTCTGCAGCGAGCTTATCTGCCATAGTCTTACCACCACGCTTGCGAGCGAAGATAATAAGATTCTTCATAGAGATACTCTCCTTGCGATCAGGACGAATTTCTGTAGGAACCTGGAAGGTTGCACCACCAATACGGCGGCTCTTAACCTCAACCTGTGGAGTAATATTGTCGAGAGCCTGCTTCCAAATCTCAAGTGCAGACTTCTCCTCGTTAGCCATCTTAGCCTTTACGGTATCGAGTGCATTGTAGAAAATCTCATAAGATGTATTCTTCTTACCATCATACATCAAATGATTTACGAATTTAGAGACCTTCTGGTCATTGAAGACTGGATCTGGGAGGATCACTCTCTTCTTTGGTTTTGCTTTTCTCATTTTTTAATCGAAAAAATTTAAATTCTGCATGGGGCTGTATATCGTTCTTCAACACTCGCACCCGAGTATTTACTCAACCTGTTACTTCTCCAGCAAAACGTTTAATAAAATAATCTTTTTACCTAAACTCTCGACCTTCTCCGACCGTGAGTTTTCGGATTTCTTTTAATTTTGTCCGGATTAGAATTACTTCTTTGCCTTTGGACGCTTAGCACCGTACTTAGAACGACGCTGTGTGCGGTTTGCAACACCTGCGGTATCAAGAGTACCACGAACGATGTGATAACGTACACCTGGGAGGTCCTTAACACGACCACCGCGAACCAATACGATTGAGTGCTCCTGCAAGTTGTGACCCTCTCCTGGGATGTAAGAGTTAACCTCCTTAGAGTTTGTCAAACGAACACGGGCAACCTTACGCATTGCCGAATTAGGCTTCTTTGGAGTTGTTGTGTAAACACGAACACAAACACCACGACGCTGAGGACATGAATCCAAAGCTGGTGACTTGCTCTTGTCTACCAATACTCGTCTGCCTTTTCTTACTAACTGTGAAATAGTAGGCATAATTTTACTTTTTAATTTATTATTTTATTTTTATTATTGTCTTATTTCCGTATAAGCCACCACCTTATGGGGCTTTTCGGGGTGCAAAGTTACGACTTTTTCGGCAAACTACCTAAATATTAAGGAGACTTTTAAAAAACGAGGGCTAGTTTTAACTTTATATAACTATTAAAAACAAATATTATAAAGAAAAAGCGGCTTTTAGCAGGAAATTTAGTCTTAGTATGTATGTAGTTATGCATTAAGCCTCACCTTTTGGTGTGCCAAATGGAGCGATAGTACGCTCTGGCTCATCTGCCAACTTAATCTTACCGAAAGCCTGCTCGTAGTTATAAACATTGCTCTGCAATGCCTGGAGCAAACGCTTGGCATGCTCAGGTGCCATGATGACACGGCTCTTGATCTGAGGTGCTGGCATTCCTGGAAGTGCACATGCGAAATCCAAGATGAAGTCTGAACTAGAATGAGTAATCAGTGCCAAGTTAGAGTATGTACCCTCTGCTACTTCTGGGCTGATGCCCATCTGGAACTGATTCTGCTGCTGTTGATTATTCTTATTTTCTTCCATAATTTTATTAAGTTAATAGGATTAAACTTTAAATGATAGTGCAAATTTACACATAATATCTGAAAAAAAAGAATAATTTGCCAATTATTTTGTGTTAAAAGTCCTTTCACACTAAAATGCTTCTAATACAAAGACATAAGCTTAGTGTGAAAGGACTTTTGAAATACAATTTCTTTTTTATCTGAAAAACCGGTCTATCAGAAACGGCTCTTTTCTGCATTACCAGCACCAGAACCCTTATACTTTCTATGACCAGAATTGAATTTATAGACCACTCTGACACCAATTTCACGGGCACTATTATAACTATCCTTCGTCAAGGTTGCATGGTCGCCATACATGGTCCATTGGTCTTTCTGACTTCTGAAGATATCATCAGCATAGAAATTAACAGTCAAAGCTTCATCCAAGAATGTCTTAACCATTCGCATGGAGGCATAATAACCAGAGCGATACCTGCGGAAGGCATTATAGGATGTAGTATTGGCATGAAGGGTCACCCATGAAGTCCAAGTGGAGCTCAACTTAAACTGGTTGTTCCATGTAATACCCAAGGCAGGCTTCGACAAACCACGAGGGGCACCATATTTTTCTGCATCAAAGAAAGGCTTCTGAAAGAAGACTTGCCATATAGGCTGATACCAATCGAACTTGGGAGCAGCTATGACATACGCTGTCATCGTCTGCTTGCTGGAAAAGTTCACATTCCTCATGAAGGCTATATCCTGATGATTATAAAGGGTAACATACCAGATGATGGGATTGTCCTCATAAAGATACTCCACACCAAACGAAATCCAGTTGCACATCACATCCAATGAAACATCATGAGCAATGGTAGGACGAAGATAAGGATCGCCACCTTCATACATATAGCGATTATCATACTGCACCTCATTGCGCAAGGAACTATAAGAAGGACGCTTTGTCTTGCAAGTATATGCAAGAGATGCAGCCCATGGTTCCTTATTCCATGACAGGGTCAGGTTGGGAAACCAATTGCTATAATTCCTGCTAGGCTCTTCTTCATACTTACCGAAAGAATAATACTTGGCAGACACATACTCGTATCTCAATCCTGCATCCATTGAAAACGAGCCTAAAGGATATGAAAAGGCAAGAAATCCCGCCAAATTATCTTCCTTCATATCGGTAGAAGCATCTGCCACAATGCCTTCCGCATTGCTATATTCTCCGCTACTGTGGGTATGGCTCACTTCGCTTCCTAACTCCAACTGCCCCTTGGCTATGGGATAAGAAAGAACCAGTTTGCCTGCAAGCAACTGATTATGGCGGCGACTCGCAGTATGGATTTCCCGATTTTCCAATACGGTAGCCTCTTCTGTTTCCAACATATCCCGCCCAGTTTTTTGCCAGAGATAGGTTCCATTAAAGTCCATTCCCAGTTTATTGACCTTTCCCACATAGTAAGCATTCAACTCATGGGTAGGACCACCTATATCATCGACCAATACTTTCTGTTTGATGATATCCACAGGTTGTCCCTCATTGAATATTTCCTGCTGTCCATCAACATGCCCTTTCGCATAGGGTTCGCATTCTAAATCATAAGAAGCACCGATAGAGTTTTCATCATTGAGGTCATAATTGAAACCAAAGTTTACTTCTCCCATTGTATTGCGATAGGATAAGGGATCATACTGGTTTACGGTAACATTCTTCGTTCCTTCAATATGCTGAATTAACGAAGTAGCTTCCTTATGCCATTTTGTATATCCCCAAAGAGAACCAAACAAGTTGAGCTTTTCACTCTGATAATTGAGACTGAGCTGTTCCGTCCCTCCCAGATAGCCATTATACTTTACCCAGGAATTCAAGGAACCACTCATACCTTCACCTTGCTTCTTGACGGTCCGGATACGAATCACCGAACAGACCGTGGCATCATATCTTGCACCAGGCGAAGTAATGATTTCCACATTCTTGATGGCATCAGACTTCAGGCGCTGCAATTCCCTGGAATCTCTCACCTGCTTATTGTTGATATATATAATAGGTGTACCCTTGCCATAAACGCTGATGGCATCGGTACTACTTACATTGATGCGAGGTAATTGTCGGAGTACATCAACGGCATCTCCTACTTTTGACAAATCAGAATGCTGTATGTCTATGAGCATTCCTTCACGTCCCATCTTGAAAGAAGGCAATTTCGCCTTCACCGTAACACCATTGATATGCATGGTACTCTCCGTCAACACCACATTTCCGACTTTTCCCACATTATACATATTATATAAGGTGTAATAACCCACGCAACTTACTTTGGCGAGAACCTTCTTCATGCCACAAGGTATCACGAAATTGCCGCTGGCATTGGTCACACCACCTGTGAGAAAGGAAGAATCCCTGGGATTGAGCAAAGCCACATTGGCAAACTCCACTGGTCGATGACGTTCATCAATCACCCGTCCCATCAATTTAGTAGGTTCCTTTTGGGTACATTCCACGAATATCAAGCTATCCTCTATCGTAGCCTTCATCGGATAGAATCCAAAGACCCGCCCCAAAGCTTCCTGCAAATCGAGATTACGGAAAGAGGTAGTAACGGTGAAATCTTCCAGTTCATTATAGATAAAACTGATTTTATATCGACGGGTAGCCTTGTCTAAATCCTTCAGAACTTCAGACATGGAACGGTTGTTATAGCTTCGAGAGATGCGCTGTCCAAACGATGCCTGTACCAACAGACACATCAGGAAAGCGAACATATTTTTCTTCATATTTTTTATATTGATTTGATACATATTACAAATAAGCCAACTTGCAAACAGACCTGTCAGCGACAGGATTATTCTACAACAAGTTGCTCATTGTCCAAAGAGAGAATTATCTGTTGTGAATGATTCAATTCATCCACTACACTCTGCAGACTGTTCTCGCTGTTCCATTCATAATAGAAACGAAGCTGCTTGGCTTCCTGGTTCTGGAACACAATCTTCACTCCATAATACTCTGCCATTTCTCCGAGCATCGTTTCTAAGGAAACATTGTCGAAAGTCTTATGCACAATTTCCTTTTTGACATCAGTTGACGTAGCTTTATCACTGACAACAGCAGTATTTGTAAAGGATGCTACTTTTACCTGAGACGTATCCCCTGCCGATGTTTCTTCTACCTGACGATGCGAACTGAATGTATGAATGGCAGCAAAGGCGATACCAGACAGCAAACATACACCAATAAAGGAAGCTGCGAGTTTGTGCCAATCAAAACGGGACTTCACTACCGGATGTTGTTCTGCAAACAATTGCCATTCCTTATCTACATCCAAATCTTTCTCCGTCGCTTCCTTATCAAAAGCCATACGCATCTCCATCATTGTGAGATAGGTCTGGCGAGATTCCTCATCTTGAAGAATCTCCTTAATCTGAGACTCAGAATAATGCTCTGGGTGCTCAATCATGTCGATTACCTGTGTTAACTTATCCATTGTTCTTGGGATTAAAATGTTCTTTTATTCGTTTGATGCCTTGAGCAAGATGCTTATAGACGGCAGCCTCACTGATGCCTAACTCTTCAGAGATATCACGATAAGTGAGCTTTTGGCAATAATGCATATTGACTACCCGACGTGTTTGGAGCGTCAATTCCCGGTCTATAAAACGAAGCATCTGATCAGCCTTGCTCATCTCATGGTCTATCTCGCGAATGATTCGGTTTTCATCATGCACGATATCTACCGCATGATCCACCTTAAGACCAGCCTTGACCTTTTCATGAAGGGTCATCTTTCTGAGAGAATTCAAACATCGGTTTCGAGTAAGAACGACAAAGTAACCTTCCGTACTATTGGGCGGAATCCGCAGCTTTCCACTAAGCATATCTGCAAAAATATCGCTCACCACATCCCTTGCGGTCTCTTCATCCCCTAGAATCATCCTCGAAACGAGAAACATCTTTGAATAATGCTGGCGAAAAAGTTGTTCTATCTTTTCCATTTCTATTTTTATCTGTATTGTTTATCCCAAGAACACATCAAGGTATCAAATTCCCAACCCCAAAAGAAGAAAAAATATTAAAAAGTTGATTTGATATCATCAACAGGCAGGCAATATCAAGAAAAGAGCCATAGATGATGACTCACCTATGGCTCTTATACCTTATTATATATATGTTACTCTAACCTTCAGATTAGTCCACGATTGGAGAATCTGCATAGTCGAGTACATTCTTTCTGTTAGCCTGCATGCGCTCGTACTCTTCCTTAGAACCAACAACAAGCTTCTCCCACTGGCGGAGACCGGTACCTGCTGGAATCAAGTGACCGCAGATAACATTCTCCTTCATTCCCTCAAGGTAATCTACCTTACCACGAATAGCAGCCTCGTTCAAGACCTTAGTGGTCTCCTGGAAGGAAGCGGCACTCATGAAGCTCTTGGTACCAAGAGCGGCACGGGTAATACCCTGGAGAATCTGAGTAGATGTTGCAGCTACGGCATCACGAACCTGAACAAGCTTCATATCGCGACGCTTCAATGCTGAGTTCTCATCACGCAACTTACGGGCTGTGATGATCTGACCAGGCTTGAGCTCAGTGCTATCACCAGCATTGGTAACAACCTTCTTACCCCAGATACGGTCATTCTCCTCAGCGAAGTCGAGCTTATCAACCAACTCCTGCTCCAAGAATGTAGTATCACCTGGATCATCGATACGAACCTTACGCATCATCTGACGAACAACCACCTCGAAGTGCTTATCGTTGATAGCCACACCCTGGAGACGGTAAACGTCCTGGATCTGGTTAACGATGTACTCCTGAACAGCAGTAGGACCCATAATAGCGAGGATATCGCCTGGAGTTACACTACCATCAGAAAGAGGAGTACCAGCACGTACGGCATCATGCTCCTGTACCAGGATCTGCTTAGAGAGTGATACGAGATACTTCTTCTGGTCGCCAGTCTTAGAGGTTACGATGATCTCACGGTTACCACGCTTTACCTTACCCATAGTTACCTCACCATCGATTTCAGATACGACAGCTGGGTTAGATGGGTTACGAGCCTCAAGAAGCTCGGTTACACGTGGAAGACCACCGGTGATATCACCAGCACCACCTACGGCACGAGGAATCTTAACCAAGACCTCACCAGTCTTAATAGTCTGACCATCCTCTACAACGAGGTGACCACCTACAGGGAAGTTATATGTACCAACAATCTCACCGTTTGCATCAATAACATCACAAGAAGGAACCATCGCCTTATTCTTAGAATCGGTGATGATCTTCTCCTCCAAACCAGTAGTCTCATCGACCTCGGCACGGTAGGTCTGATCCTTCTGAACGTCGTTGAACTTCAAGGTACCAGCGTACTGGCTGACGATAACGGCGTTGAATGGGTCCCAACGAGCAATCACAGTATCCTTCTCAACAATCTCACCCTCCTTGTGATACAAAGAAGAACCATAAGGTACATTCAATGTAGCAAGAACGATGTTTGTATTTGGATCAACGAAACGGATTTCAGCCAAGTGGCTTACTACCTTCTCGCACTTGATATCGTTGCCTTCCTCATCTTCCTCTACGAATGGAACAGTGCCCAACTCATCAAACTCGATGCGAGACTTGTTCTTCGCAGCAATCTTAGCATTGGCAGCAGCGTTAGACGCAATACCACCGGCGTGGAAGGTACGGAGAGTAAGCTGAGTACCAGGCTCACCGATAGCCTGTGCAGCAATGACACCCACAGCCTCACCGAGCTGAACCATACGAGCTGTAGCCAAGTTACGGCCGTAACACTTCATGCAGACACCCTTCTTGCTCTCACAAGTGAGTACTGAACGGATCTCAACGCTCTCGATTGGAGACTCATCGATGATCTTAGCCTTAGCCTCTGTGATTTCCTCACCAGACTTAACGATCAACTCACCTGTTGTAGGGTGGATGATATCGTGTACAGATACACGACCCAAGATACGCTCATAGAGAGAAGAGATAATCTCATCACCATTCTTCAAAGCGGTGCAAACCAAGCCACGCAAGGTACCGCAATCCTCCTGAGTAATGATGACATCATGAGATACGTCAACAAGACGACGAGTCAAGTAACCAGCATCGGCAGTCTTCATCGCGGTATCAGCAAGACCCTTACGAGCACCGTGAGAAGCGATAAAGTACTCCAACACAGACATACCCTCCTTAAAGTTAGAAAGGATAGGGTTCTCAATAATCTGCGCACCTTCTGCACCAGCCTTCTGAGGCTTAGCCATCAAACCACGCATACCAGACAACTGCTTAATCTGATCCTTAGAACCACGGGCTCCAGAGTCAAGCATCATGTAAACGGCGTTGAATCCCTGATCAGCCTCAGTCATCTCCTTCATCAGGATATTACCCAAATCGGTATTTACGTGAGTCCACGCATCGATAACCTGGTTGTAACGCTCCTTGTTGGTGATGAAACCCATATTATAGTTGTTGGTGATTTCCTCAACCTCCTTGCGACCACGCTCAACAATCTCCTCCTTCTCAGGTGGGATGATGATATCGCCAAGGTTGAATGACAAACCAGCAACGTATGCCATACGATAACCCAGGTTCTTGATACCATCGAGGAAGGCACAAGCCTCTGCCATACCAACAGCCTTGATTACATTAGAAATCAAGCCGCGGAGTGTCTTCTTAGAGATAACGTCGTTGAAGAAGCCTACCTCATCTGGGATGATACCATTCACGATAACACGACCTACAGAGGTCTCAATCATACGCTTCTGGATTTTACCATCAACCAAGTCGTCAACGATTACCTTAACCAAAGCATGGAGATCACAACGACCCTCATTACGAGCGATCAAAGCCTCCTCAGGGCCATAGAATGTCAAGCCCTCGCCCTTAGCACCTGGACGAATCTTTGTAATATAGTAGAGACCAAGCACCATATCCTGAGAAGGAACGGTGATAGGCGCACCATTAGCAGGGTTCAAAATGTTGTGGCTCTGGAGCATCAGAATCTGAGTCTCCAAGATAGCCTCGTTGCTCAATGGAAGGTGAACAGCCATCTGGTCACCATCGAAGTCGGCATTGAACGCTGTACATGCCAATGGGTGCAACTGGATAGCCTTACCCTCAATCATCTTAGGCTGGAATGCCTGGATACCGAGTCGGTGAAGCGTAGGGGCACGGTTCAACATAACCGGATGACCCTTCATTACATTTTCAAGAATATCCCAAATAACTGGCTCGCGACGATCAACAATCTTCTTGGCACTCTTAACAGTCTTTACGATACCACGCTCTATCAACTTACGGATGATAAATGGTTTGTAAAGCTCTGCAGCCATCAGTTTTGGAAGACCACACTCACCCATCTTCAACTCTGGACCTACAACGATTACAGAACGGGCAGAATAGTCAACACGCTTACCCAGCAAGTTCTGACGGAAACGACCCTGCTTACCCTTTAAAGAGTCAGAGAGTGACTTCAAAGGACGATTGCTCTCACTCTTTACAGCAGAGCTCTTGCGTGAGTTGTCGAACAAGCTGTCAACAGCCTCCTGCAACATACGCTTCTCGTTACGGAGAATAACCTCAGGAGCCTTGATTTCAACCAATCTCTTCAAACGGTTGTTACGGATAATCACACGACGATAGAGGTCATTCAAGTCTGATGTTGCAAAACGACCACCATCCAATGGTACCAACGGACGAAGCTCAGGTGGAGTAACAGGAATAATCTTCATGATCATCCATTCTGGCTTGTTAATACCTTTACTAGCACGGAAACCTTCTACAACTTGCAGACGCTTCAGAGCCTCAGTTTTACGCTGCTGACTTGAATCGTTATTTGCACGATCGCGGAGTTCGTATGACAAAGAGTCAAGGTCTACATTCTGGAGCAACTGATAAATTGCTTCAGCACCCATTTTTGCTATAAACTTATTAGGGTCCGTATCGTCCAAAAGTTCATTGTCACCATTAGGATCATACTGGTCAAGAAGAGCCATATATTCATCTTCTGACAAGAGATCAAGTTTGTGAGAACCGTTCAATTCAAGACCATCAGCATCAGTCTTTCCCTCAAGAATACCAGGCTGGATAACTACATACTTCTCGTAGTAAATGACAGCATCAAGTTTCTTGGTCGGCATACCCAAAAGGTAACCAATCTTATTTGGAAGAGAACGGAAATACCAAATATGAGCAACAGGTACGACAAGTTCAATGTGACCAGAGCGTTCACGACGAACTTTCTTCTCTGTAACCTCTACACCGCATCGGTCGCAGACGATTCCCTTATAACGGATACGCTTGTACTTGCCGCAGGCGCATTCATAGTCCTTAGTAGGACCAAAAATACGCTCGCAGAACAAGCCATCACGCTCCGGCTTATATGTACGATAATTAATGGTTTCCGGTTTAGTAACCTCACCATACGAATTTTCCAAGATCTCCTCTGGCGAAGCGAGACCGATGGTAATCTTCGTAAAATTATTCTTTACCTTTGTATCTTTTTTGAAAGCCATGTTTCTATATATAAATTAGGGGTTCTCAAAATTAATCAAGTTTGATGCTCAAACCAAGGCCACGAAGCTCATGGAGCAATACGTTAAGTGACTCAGGAATACCAGGAGTTGGCATTGGATCGCCCTTTACGATTGCTTCGTATGCCTTGCTACGTCCTACAACATCATCTGACTTAACAGTCAGGATCTCCTGCAAAACGTGGCTTGCACCGAATGCCTCGATAGCCCAGACCTCCATCTCTCCGAATCGCTGACCACCAAACTGTGCTTTACCACCAAGTGGCTGTTGTGTAATCAAAGAGTATGGACCGATAGAACGAGCGTGCATCTTATCCTCAACCATATGACCTAACTTCAAGAAGTAAGTCATACCAACAGTAGCTGGCTGGTCAAACTGCTCTCCAGTCTCACCATCATAAAGGTAAGTTGAGCAGAAACGTGGCAAGCCTGCCTTATCTGTCCATTCAGAGAGATCATCCAATTTAGCACCATCAAAGATAGGAGTAGCAAACTTTACGCCCAACTTTTTACCTGCAGCACCCAAGATACACTCGAAGATCTGACCAAGGTTCATACGTGAAGGCACACCCAATGGGTTCAATACCATATCAACAGGACGACCGTCAGCCATAAATGGCATATCCTCCAAACGAACGACCTTAGACACAATACCCTTATTACCGTGACGACCGGCAAGTTTATCACCAACCTGAATCTTACGCTTCTTTGCAATATATACCTTAGCCATCTGAAGAATACCTGATGGAAGTTCATCACCAATAGTGATAGCAAACTTACGGCGCTTTAATTCAGCATCAAGTTGCTTATACTTGCGGATATAGTTCATAATAAGTCTCTGAATCAAGCCATTGGTATGCTCATCCTTAGTCCACTTATTAGACTGAACACCATCATACTCCAAATTCTTCAAGGCTGTAGCAGTAAAGGTACTGCCCTTGGTGATAATCTCAGCACCTGTATAATCCTTAACACCCTCAGAAGTCATACCTTCTGTAAGTGTAAGCAACTTGTCTACGAGGATATCCTTCAAGTCATCACCCTTTGCCTCATACTCCTCATCAATCTTAGCAAGAATAATCTTATCCTGCTTCTTTGACTCACGGGTCTTGATAGCACGAGAGAACAACTTCTTGTCAATAACTACACCGCTCAATGATGGATTTGCCTTCAATGAAGAATCCTTCACATCACCAGCCTTATCACCAAAGATAGCACGAAGCAACTTCTCTTCTGGTGAAGGATCACTTTCACCCTTAGGCGAAATCTTACCAATCATGATATCACCTGGCTCAATTCTTGCGCCAACACGGACGATACCATTATCGTCAAGATCCTTTGTAGCTTCCTCGCTGACATTAGGGATATCAGATGTGAATTCCTCTACGCCACGCTTAGTTTCACGCACATCAAGAGAGTATTCGTCAACATGTACTGATGTCAATACGTCATCACGAACCATACGTTCAGAAATAACGACAGCATCCTCATAGTTGTAACCCTTCCAAGGAATATAAGCAACAAGCAAGTTACGACCCAAAGCCAACTCACCGTTTTCTGTTGCATAACCCTCTGTCAGGATATCACCCTTCTTTACACGCTGTCCCTTATTACAGATAGGACGCAAGTCGATGGTCATATTCTGGTTTGTACGACGGAACTTAGGAATACGATACTCCTTCAAAGCAGGTTCGAAGCTTACGAACTCATCGTCTTCTGTGCGATCGTAAAGGATACGGATAGTTGTAGCATCAACATATTCGATAACACCCTCACCTTCTGCAGTAACCATAGTACGTGAATCCTCACAAACTTGCTTCTCAAGACCAGTACCTACGATTGGAGCATCATTATGAAGCAATGGTACGGCCTGACGCATCATGTTACATCCCATCAAAGCGCGGTGACCATCATCATGCTCCAAGAAAGGAATCAAACCAGCGGATACAGAAGCTATCTGCTGTGGAGAAACGTCAACATAGTCAACTTGGTCTGGACCAACAACTGGATAATCTGCATCCTGACGACACTTTACTACATCGCGAATGAAAGAACCATCAACAGTTAAAGGAGCATTACCCTGACCGATAATCTTAGACTCTTCATCTTCAGCAGTCAAGTATACAACATCCTCATTAGCCATATCGACCTTGCTATCATTCACCTTACGATAAGGAGTTACAATAAAACCAAGATCGTTTATCTTTGCATACATACAGAGAGAAGAAATCAAACCGATGTTTGGACCTTCAGGACTCTCAATAGGGCAAAGACGACCATAGTGTGTATAATGTACGTCACGTACCTCGAAACCGGCACGCTCACGAGACAAACCACCAGGACCTAAGGCAGAAAGACGACGCTTATGGGTTACCTCAGCCAGAGGATTAGTCTGGTCCATGAACTGTGACAATGGGTTAGTACCAAAGAAAGAGTTGATAACGCTAGAGATAGTCTTGGCATTAATCAAATCTGTTGGAGTAAACACCTCATTGTCGCGAACATTCATACGCTCACGGATAGTACGAGTCATACGAGCCAAACCAATAGAGAACTGGTTAGCCAACTGCTCACCTACTGTACGAACACGACGATTAGACAAGTGGTCGATATCATCAACAGTTGCACTAGAGTTGATCAACTGAATAAGATATTTAATAATCTCAATAATATCTTCTTTAGTCAATACACGTACATCAATGTCAGTATCAAGGTTCAGTTTCTTATTAATACGATAACGACCTACTTCACCAAGATCATAACGCTTATCCGAGAAGAACAGATTCTGGAAAACCTCACGTGCACTAGCATCATCAGCTGGATCAGCATTACGCAACTGACGATAGATATAGTTAACCGCTTCCTTCTCAGAGTTACTTGGATCCTTTGCCAAAGTGTTGAAGATAATAGTAAACTTGTTAGCAGCTTCCTCATCCTTGTGAAGAAGAACAGTTTGCGCTCCACTCTCAACAATCTCCTCAATATTATCAGCAGTAAGTTCAGTCTCACGCTCCATGATTACTTCATTACGCTCGATAGATACTACTTCACCAGTATCCTCATCAACGAAGTCTTCATTCCAACTCTTCAAAACACGAGCAGCAAGCTTACGACCAATAGCAGCCTTCATATTCTTCTTGTTAACCTTCACCTCCTCAGCGAGATCAAAAATCTGAAGAATATCCTTATCCTGTTCGTAACCAATAGCACGCAACAATGTAGTTACTGGCAACTTCTTCTTACGGTCGATGTAAGCATACATCACATTATTGATGTCAGTAGCAAACTCAATCCAGCTACCCTTGAATGGGATGATACGGGCAGAATAGAGCACAGTACCGTTCGCATGTACACCTTGACCAAAGAACACACCAGGAGAACGGTGCAACTGAGAAACGACAACGCGCTCAGCACCGTTGATTACGAATGTACCATTAGCAGTCATATAAGGGATAGTACCCAAGAATACATCCTGGATGAAAGTACCGAAATCCTCGTGATCTGGATCAGTACAATACAGCTTCATCTTAGCCTTCAAAGGTACGCTATATGTAAGACCACGCTCCAAGCACTCATCAATGGTATAACGAGGAGGGTCAATATAGTAATCCAAGAACTCAAGAACGAAATTGTTACGTGTATCGGTGATAGGGAAGTTCTCTGAGAACACCTTATACAAACCGTCATTCTTGCGTTCCTCAGGCGGAGTATCCAACTGTAAGAAGTCCTTAAAAGACTTTAACTGCACATCGAGGAAATCCGGATATGGGTACGGATTATGAACGCTGGCAAAATTTACTCTGTTATCAACAATTTTTGTAGCCATTAGAAGTTATTAAATGGGGTTTTATTAACATGATAATAAAAGACACAAAAAGGTTAGGACTCACCTACTTGGAGAATCCTAACCATTATGTAAGAGATGTAATTAATCTAATTACTTGAGCTCTACCTTAGCACCAGCCTCTTCGATAGCCTTCTTAAGGTTCTCAGCCTCGTCCTTAGATACACCCTCCTTGATTGTAGAAGGAGCACCGTCTACGAGATCCTTAGCCTCTTTCAAACCGAGACCGCAAGCCTCCTTAACAGCCTTAACAACCTGGAGCTTAGCGCCACCAACCTCAGCGAGGACTACGTCGAATGAAGACTTCTCCTCAGCTGCAGCTGCACCACCAGCAGCAGGACCAGCAGCTACAGCTACAGCTGCAGCAGCAGGCTCAATACCATACTCGTCCTTGAGGACTGTTGCCAACTCATTAACTTCCTTAACAGTAAGATTTACTAACTCTTCTGCAATAGCTTTGATATCTGCCATTTTATTCTAAATTTTTATTTGTTTATACTATTAAATTTGATAACATTGTGATTGATTACTCAGGACGCTCGCCCAATGTCTTAAGCACACCGTGAATAGTGTTGCTTCCTGATTGAAGAGCAGAAATAACGTTCTTTGCTGGAGACTGGAGCAAAGCAACAATCTCTGCGATAACCTCGTTCTTGCTCTTGATTGCTGAAAGTTCTGCGAGCTTGTCTGCGCCAACATAGAAACCTTCCTCTGCATAAGCAGCCTTCAATGCTGGAACGCCGTCCTTCTCGTACTCCTTCAACAACTTAGCTGGTACATTAGCTACGTTAGTGAACATAACTGCTGTAGTACCCTTCAAGCTGCCATAAAGCTCAGAGAAATCGATGTCTGAAGCCTCAAATGCCTTGTGAAGCAAGGTATTCTTAACAACAACCATCTTAATCTCACTCTTGAAACACTTGCGACGAAGATTACTTGTCTTCTCTGCATCCAATCCTGTAACATCTACAAGATAGAAATGAGGGAACTCCTGAAGCTTCTGTCCAAGTTCGGTGATGATAGTATCTTTAACTTCTTTCTTCATTTTACAAAACTTTTAGAGTTATTCAACTGATTTAGGATCAATCTTGATACCCTTACTCATAGTGCTTGAAATAAAGATACTCTTGATATATGTACCTTTAGCAGCAGCAGGCTTCAACTTGATAACAGTATTGATGAACTCCTTAGCATTTCCGTAGATCTGCTCAGGTGTCATGCTAACCTTACCGATTGAAGTGTGGATAATACCAGCCTTATCAACCTTAAAGTCAATCTTACCTTGCTTAACTTCCTTAACTGCCTTAGCAACATCCATAGTTACAGTGCCACTCTTAGGGTTTGGCATCAATCCACGAGGACCGAGAACACGACCCAAAGGACCAATCTTACCCATGCAAGATGGCATTGTGATGATGACATCAATATCTGTCCAACCACCCTTAATCTTCTCAACATACTCGTCGAGACCTACGTAGTCAGCGCCTGCTTCCTTAGCAGCAGCTTCCTGATCAGGAGTACAGAGTGCGAGCACGCGAGTAACCTTACCGGTACCGTTTGGCAATGAAACAACGCCACGAACCATCTGGTTAGCCTTACGTGGGTCAACACCTAAGCGTACATCAATATCAAGAGAAGCATCAAACTTGGTAGTGGTAATCTCCTTTACCAACTCTGCAGCTTCCTTCAATGTGTACACCTTCCCTGCTTCAACCTTATCAGCTACTGATTTTTGATTTTTTGTCAGTTTACTCATTTTTCTAATTGAAGTTTTAAATTATTTACCAGGGAAGTCTCCCTTTACAGTAATACCCATACTTCTTGCAGTACCAGCGATGAGCTTCATAGCTGACTCTACAGTAAAGCAGTTCAAGTCCTTCATCTTGTCCTCAGCAATTACCTTTACCTGATCCCAAGTAAGGGTAGCTACCTTCTGACGGTTAGGCTGAGCAGAACCTGACTTGATCTTAGCAGCCTCTTTCAACTGTACTGCAGCAGGAGGAGTCTTGATTACGAAATCGAACGACTTGTCAGTGTAATATGTAATAACAACTGGCAATACCTTACCTGCCTTGTCCTGGGTACGGGCGTTGAACTCCTTGCAGAATCCCATGATATTAATACCTTTAGAACCCAGAGCAGGTCCTACTGGAGGTGAAGGATTTGCAGCGCCACCTTTAATCTGTAATTTGATTAATCCAGCAACTTCTTTAGCCATTTTTTTGTTAATATTTAAAATTGAAACTTATAAAAGGACTTCAAGTTCTCGTAACAGAACCCTATTCCTTTTCTACTTGCATAAAACCTAATTCCAATGGAGTTTTACGTCCAAAGATCTTAACCGTAACTTTCAGCTTGCGCTTCTCCAAGTTAACCTCTTCGACAACGCCGCTAAAGCCACTGAATGGACCTTCCATCACCTTAACAGTATCATTAACCAAGTATGGACAATCGAGATTCTCCTCAAACTCAGTCTCTTCTACCGTACCCAACATACGATTAATATCACGCTGTGGTACAGGAGTTGGTTCATCCAATCCTCCAAGGAAACCCAAAACATTTGGCATGAAGCGCAAAGTATGCGCCACATCACCCTTCAGTCTTGCCTCAACAAAAACGTATCCTGGAAGAGAGACCTTTTCTTTAACGACCCTCTTTCCATTACGTACAGATGCATGCTTCTCGAGTGGAATTAACACCTGAGAAACATTTGCTGCAAGTAAATCATTGTGCTTCATTTCAGCCTCGATGTATTCTTTCACCTTGGCTTCCTTGCCACTTGCGGCCTTGAGCACATACCATTTATTTCCTGTGTCTGCCATTTCCTTTAAAAAATTAACCTGGATAAACTACACCCATAAAGGCTTTGAATACAGAATCCATCGCGAACACAACTAATGCAATGATTAGGGAAGCAGATAATACAACCATTGCACTATGAGTTAGTTCGGCACGTGATGGCCAAGTAGTCTTATGCGCAAGTTCATCGTAACATGCCTTGCAATAACTTACTATTTTATTCATATTATCTTCTATTTAGCACGGGTTGAAGGGCTCGAACCCTCGACACCTGGTTTTGGAGACCAGTGCTCTACCAACTGAGCTAAACCCGTAAGTTGACTTCCGCCTCCGCAGAAGCGGAAGTCATTATATAGTAAATCTAGAAAATTCTAAATTACTTAATATCGTCGAGAATTGATGTAATCTGACCAGAACCTACTGTACGACCACCCTCACGGATAGCGAAACGAAGACCCTCGTTCAGAGCAACCTTGTAGATCAACTCTACCTCAATCTCTACGTTATCACCAGGCATTACCATCTCAACTCCCTCTGGAAGCTTGATCTCACCTGTACAGTCCATAGTACGGAGATAGAACTGAGGACGATACTTGTTACCGAATGGTGTATGACGACCACCCTCTTCCTTCTTCAATACGTAGATAGAAGCCTTGAAGTGATCGTGAGGAGTAATAGCACCTGGGTGTACAACTACCATACCACGCTTAACCTCTGCCTTATCGATACCACGGAGAAGCAAACCTACATTATCACCTGCCTCACCCTCAGCGAGTACCTTGCGGAACATCTCAACACCAGTGATGACAGACTTCTTATCCTCACCAAGACCGAGCAACTGAACCTCGTCACCTACCTTGCAACGACCAGTCTCGATACGACCAGTAGCAACAGTACCACGACCTGTGATTGAGAATACGTCCTCGATAGGCATCAAGAATGGCTTGTCAACCTCACGCTCAGGCTCCTGAATCCACTCGTCAACTACATCCATCAAGTTCTCTACAGACTTAACCCACTTCTCAACACCGTTCAAAGCACCGAGAGCAGAACCGCGTACGATTGGAGTATCCTCCTCATAACCGTACTGCTCGAGGATCTCATGAAGCTCCATCTCAACGAGCTCAAGCATCTCCTCATCGTCAACCATATCGCACTTATTCAAGAAAACAACCAAGCGAGGAACGTTTACCTGACGTGCAAGAAGTACGTGCTCACGTGTCTGTGGCATAGGACCATCAGTAGCAGCACAAACCAAGATAGCACCATCCATCTGAGCAGCACCAGTAACCATGTTCTTTACATAGTCAGCGTGTCCAGGACAGTCAACGTGTGCATAGTGACGCTTTGCTGTCTCATACTCGATGTGAGCAGAGTTGATAGTGATACCACGCTCTTTCTCCTCAGGAGCATTATCAATCTGATCGAATGACTTAACTGCCTCAGATGTACCGAGCTTCTCGTTCAATACCTTAGAGATAGCTGCAGTAAGAGTAGTCTTACCATGGTCAACATGACCAATTGTACCAATGTTTACATGCGGTTTGGTACGCACGAATTCTTCTTTAGCCATAGCTTTTTCTTTTTATTTATATAAATGAATAATCAATTAATTAATATATTGTCTCCACGTTTTCTACTTCTCACTTTCGCTTGAAGTAGAGCTGTAACTGAGAGTTGAACTCAGGACCTCTTCCTTACCAAGGAAGTGCTCTACCACTGAGCTATTACAGCATTTCAACATTGAGCGGAAAACGGGGCTCAAACCCGCGACCCCCAGCTTGGAAGGCTAGTGCTCTATCAACTGAGCTATTTCCGCTTATCAAAGAAAGTGGGTAGTGATGGATTCGAACCACCGAAGGCATAGCCAGCAGATTTACAGTCTGCCCCATTTGGCCACTCTGGTAACTACCCATGGTCTTTCTTTTTCTGAGCCTCTTGTCGGATTCGAACCAACGACCCCGAGATTACAAATCACGTGCTCTGGCCAACTGAGCTAAAGAGGCAATCTTTACAGCCGCAATGCGACTAAGTTTTCGACCTATCGGAAAACGGCTGCAAAGATACAACTATTTTTTCATTCCACCAAATTTTTCGGAATATTTTTTATCGATTTCTTGTTTTTTCTTTAAATTTGGTCAATTGAACCTTCATTGAGTCCACTGCTTGGTCAATTCCTTCCTCAAAAGTATCGCATGTCTTCTCAACGAACAATGTCGTTCCAGGGACAGCAACTTCAAGGTGAACTTCCTTATTAAGAGCGGTAGCAGGCTTAACGACCTTTAATTGCACCTCTACTTTCTGTATATCTTCATAAGTTTTCTCCAACTTGGCGACTTTCTTTTCGATAAACGCCTGTAACTTCTCGGTAGCGTCGAAATGAATCGACTGAATCTTAATTTCCATAGTGACCTCCAATTTTAAAAAGGTTACGCCCTAGGATGGGCAATATTATAAACTCGTTTTAATTGCTCGAACGTAGTATGCGTATAAATCTCGGTTGTCGAGAGATTCGCATGTCCAAGCAGCTTTTTCAAACTTTCAATTCCTACGTGATGATTCAGCATTGCCGTAGCAAATGAATGTCTCAACACATGAGGACTTTTTTTCTTCAACGAGCAAACCCTTGCGAGGTTCGTTCTCACGATATCCCTGACCTTTGCAGGCTGCATCCTTTCACCTTTATCAGAAAGGAAGAATGCCGGAGAAGAAGCTTCAACGCTTGCATCCCTCAACTTAAGATATTCGCGGAGCGTATTTTTAAGCTCGTCACCGAATGGCACTATTCTCTGTTTGTTTCCCTTACCCGTTATCTTGATCTCCGAATTCACGAAGCTGACATCACAGTCATCCAGATTCACGAGTTCCGACAGTCGCATCCCGGTTTCATAGAACGTTATAATTATGGTACGCGCACGTACATTATTATAATCATCGCCCCACACCTGCCTATCCAGGAGTTCATCCATCTCACTTTCCTTAACGAATTGTGGAAGAGGTTTCTCTTTTTTAGGCCCCTTGATGCTATATACGGGATCAGACTCAACATAATGTCTTGTCAAAGCAAACCGGTAGAAGGTTTTCAGAGCACTGAGCCGACGTTCGACCGTTGCAGCTGAGTTTCCCTTATCCATCATGCTTTCCATCCAATTCCGAACCATATCAGAATCGACGGTCTCCCAAGAGAACGAATCAGACAAGCCTTTAGCAAACTTCTCGAAGTGTATCAGATCATCCCGATAGCTTTCTACTGTCCGCGGCGACCTGTTCAGCTCACTGCATAAGTATTCCAAGAACTTGTCTATATTCAACATAACAGTTGTAGTTTTTGTTATTCGGCAACGAAATTACGAAAATATTTCGAAACCACCAAATATTTTGAGGATTTTTTACTTTTAATGCTCTCTTCTTGGACTTTTGCTTCCAATAAGAGAGCATTTTCATCCTCTACCGAGGATAATATTATTCCTCGTTAGCGCGCAACTGCTGTACGTAGATGGCGTGTTCCATCTTGAGACGCTTCAAAACAGATGGCTTGTCGTACTGCTGACGAGCACGCAACTCCTTAACAACACCTGTCTTTTCAAACTTTCTCTTAAACTTCTTGAGAGCTCTCTCGATGTTCTCACCGTCCTTAACTGGTACAATAATCATTTTTTTGCTTTTTAATTTATTATGTTAAACTTATGTTATTTCTAGCGAAATGGGCGTAATGCCACAAATTGCGGGTGCAAAATTACATCTTATTTTTCAGAAAACCAAGATTTTAGGCATTTTTTTGCTCTAAAACCTTTATTTTATGGCTTTTGTGGCATTTTTCAGCCATTTTTTCTCTTCTTCATCGAGATAAGGAGCCAATCTTGCATACACTTCTGCATGATAATCATTGAGCCATGCAATCTCTTCCGGCAAGAGCATCTCTACATCTATCGGAGTGGTGTCGATCGGACAGAGGGTAAGGGATTCTATCTGAAGGAACTTACCGAATTCTGTCTCCTTATAATCTTGAATCAGTATGGTATTCTCGATTCTCACGCCAAACTTTCCAGCAAGATAGAGTCCTGGCTCATCTGTCAGGGTCATTCCTGCACGAAGAGGTGCCGGCATATATTCCATACGAACCTGATGAGGTCCCTCATGCACATTCAGATAAGAACCTACACCATGTCCGGTACCGTGCAGGAAGTTTAGGCCTTCTCTCCACATGCATTCTCTGGCAAGCGCATCCAACTGAGTACCAGAAGCTCCATCCGGGAACTTTGCCAGCTCCAGCTGGATGTGTCCCTTGAGCACCAAGGTGTAGATATGCTTCATCTCGTCTGTTACTGGACCAAGAGCGATGGTACGGGTGATGTCTGTAGTTGCATCCTGATACTGGGCTCCGGAATCCAGCAGAAGAAGTCCTTCCGGCTTGAGCGGAATATCGGTCTCCGGAGATGCCTCGTAATGCACGATAGCTCCATGCTCCTGATAACCTGCTATTGTATCAAACGAGATGTCGCGGAACAAATCCTGCTCAGCACGCAATGCTGTCAACTTCTTATCGATGGAAATCTCGGTCTCACCTCCAGCTTCCACAGCAGGGAGCAGCCATTTCAGGAACTTGACCATTGCCACACCATCACGTACCATCGCTCGGCGATAGCCAGCAATTTCAGCTTCACTCTTTACTGCCTTCATAGCTGGGATTGGAGAGTTCTGGGAAATGATCTCCTGACATTTCACGGTTTTCCAAAGATGATAACTGGTTTCATTGCCATCCAGGAGAATATTATATTCTGCATACTGCTTCAATCCCTCTTCCACCTTATTATAATTATATACAGAGATACCAGCTTCCTGAAGATAAGCACGAATCTCACCTGTAAGCTTAGCCTCATCTACAAAAAGCGACACCTTATCAGATGCAATCAGGAGATAACTAACGAATACCGGATTGCAATGCACATCCGTACCACGCAAGTTCAAAGTCCAGGCAATATCATCGAGTGCAGACACCAGCATACCATCAGCATGAACACCTCGCAAAGCCTTTCTGACTCGAGCTATCTTAGAAACGGCTGTCTCACCGGCAAAATCCATAGGCTGAATCTCCACCAGATTTTCCGGAATAGCAGGACGATTTTTCCATATCTCCTTCAATGGATCAAAATTAGTGCGCAAGGTAATACCACCCTCCTTACGCAAATCAGAGATAAGTGCCGAGGTCATTGCGTATGAGTTGACCATACCATCCAGTCCGACCTCTGGAGATGCAACATCTGCCAATTCCTTTCCCAGCCATTCAGCAACAGTAGGAGTTCCAGGAATCTTGAGCTTCATTAACTGGAACTCTGTTCCACTCAACTGTTCTTCTGCCGCAAGGAAGTAGCGGGAGTCTGTCCACAAAGCAGCAGAGTTCATGGTTACCACAGCGGTACCAGCCGATCCGTTGAATCCGGAAATCCAAGCTCTGCCGAGCCAATGGTCTGCCACATACTCGCTCTGATGAGCATCCGTACTAGGGAAGATAAAGGCAGCCAGATGCTCACGCTTCATCACTTCCCTCAAGCTAGCTAATCTTAGATTGATTTCATTCATAATTGCCAAGTATTGATAATAACATATTCGATTTTCATGCCATTTACCGCCTCCAGAGCAGAGAAAATAACGGCATTTTGCTAATTAGAGATTACAAAGATACTAATTTTAAGAATTAATCACAAATTTAAGCGTAAAATAATGCACGATTTACATTACTTTTTATTAATTTTGCGGTCGGAAAGCTAAAAGTGCGAGATTTACGGTCTTTTTAACCGATAGCAATCCCAAAAAGCAAGGGCTGCGACCAGGTGCCGTCTACCCTAACAAGAAATTTATAAACACTTAAATAAAAAATTGTAGTTATGGAATTTTTAACAAATGACAAGCTCGTTATCGTCGGTGCAGGCGGTATGATTGGTTCTAACATGGTTCAGAGCGCTTTGATGCTCGGTCTTACTCCTAATATTTGTCTCTACGACATCTTCGAGCCAGGTGTTCACGGTGTATTCGATGAGATTCAGCAGTGCGCATTCCCTGGTGTTAACGTTACTTATACAGTAAATCCAGAGGAAGCTTTCACTGGCGCTAAGTACATCATCTCTTCTGGTGGTGCTCCTCGTAAGGAGGGTATGACTCGTGAGGACCTTCTCAAGGGTAACTGCAAGATCGCTGCTGAGTTCGGTGACAATATCAAGAAGTACTGCCCTGAGGTTGAGCACGTAGTTGTTATCTTCAACCCAGCTGACGTTACAGCTTTGACAGCTCTTATCCACTCTGGTTTGAAGCCAAATCAGTTGACTTCACTCGCAGCTCTCGACTCTACTCGTTTGCAGCAGGCTTTGGCTCTCGAGTTCGGTGTACAGCAGGATAAGGTTACTGGCGCTCACACTTATGGTGGTCACGGCGAGCAGATGGCAGTATTTGCTTCTCAGGTTAAGGTTGACGGCAAGCCATTGGCAGAGATGGGTCTTTCTGACGAGCGTTGGGAGGAGATCAAGCACCACACAGTACAGGGTGGTTCTAACATCATCAAGCTCCGTGGCCGTTCTTCATTCCAGAGCCCAGCTTACAACGCAGTTAAGATGATCGAGGCTGCTATGGGTGGTGAGAAGTTCACATTGCCAGCAGGTTGCTATGTAAACTGCGACAAGTGCGGTTTCAAGAACGTAATGATGGCTATGCCTACTACTATCGACAAGACTGGTGTTCACTTCACAGAGCCTACAGGTACAGAGGAAGAGCTCGCTAGCCTCGCTAAGTCTTACGAGCACCTTTGCAAGATGCGCGATGAGATCGTAGAGCTTGGCATCGTTCCTCCAGTAGCTGAGTGGAAAGAGATGAACCCTAACTTGTAATTCTCCACTTCGGATTTTTAGAAGTTAACTCGATAAGGGCTGAATCGTGAAAATGCTTCATGATTCAGCCTTTTTTGATTTCCATTTTTCCTGCCTTCAGCAACTTTATCCGCAAATACGCCATAAAGTTACACTTTTCAGTAAATCGGGTTATACGACTTTGGCATTATTTTTGTAATTTTGCAAACAGAAATAACAAATAAGAAAGGATAATAGAAAATTATGGAACAGATAAAGAACAAATCATTCGGAGGCGAGCGCCCTCTCTTTGGTGCTCACGACGTACGCCTGGAGGACATCACGATTACAGATGGCGAGTCGGGCATCAAGTGCTGCAAGAACATAGAATGCCACCATTCCAAGTTTTATGGCAAATACCCTTGGTGGCATGTGGATGGCTCCCTCATCACAGACTGCTACTTCGCCCCAGAGAGCCGTTCCGCCATCTGGTATAGTGATAATATGGTGATGAAAGACTGCACCATCGATGGTCCTAAGTTCTTCCGCGAAATGAAGAACCTGGAATTGGAGAATGTCAACATCACCGATGCAGACGAGACTTTCTGGAAGGTAGATGGTCTGAAACTGAAGAACGTAAAGCTCCACGACGGCACCTATCCATTCATGTTTTCCAAGAACATCTACATAGATGGATTGGAGAGCGATTCCAAATATGTATTCCAATACTGCAGAAATGTAGAGATTCACCATGCCAAGATAACTACCAAGGATAGTTTCTGGGAGTGCGAGAATGTGACGGTTTATGATTCAGAACTGAATGGCGAGTATCTTGCCTGGCACAGCAAGAACATCAAGTTCGTACGTTGCCACATCAGCGGCGAACAGCCACTCTGCTATATGGACCATGTCACCCTCGAAGACTGCACCTTCGATAAGGAATGCGACCGCGCCTTTGAGGATTGCACGAACATCAATGCACACATCAAGGGAAGCATCACCAATATCAAGAATCCTATTTCCGGAAGAATCGAGGCTGATGAAGTGGGAAGCGTAACCTATACAGAGTTTGCCAAGGCGCCTAAGGGAGCATGTGAAATCATCGACCATTCGAAATAGCAGAAGCATTCATTGCGATTCTGTATTCCCTTAAACAAAATAAGCATTGCCATTAAGGAGAATTGTTCTTAGTATTAAGAGAAATCTCCGTTCATAAACGTTGAACGGACATTCAAAAGCGTTGAACGTAAGTTCAGCAGTGTTGAACATACGTTCAACACTTATGAACGGAGATTTTGATTAAGGAAAAGGAGATTTATCCTACGAGCAATGAAGAAATAACATAGATAGAAAACAAAAATGAAATACAATTTTGATGAAATCATCGAACGTCGCGGTACCAATTCCTATAAATGGGATCTGGTAAAGGAAGACGGCGTTATTCCGATGTGGGTAGCAGACATGGATTTCCAGACCGCTCCCTGCATCATCGAAGCCCTGCAGAAGCGAGTAGCTCACGGCATCTTCGGCTACACCCTCGTACCGGATTCTTATTACGAGGCTATCATCAGCTGGTTCGCACGCCGCCACCAGTGGAACATCGAGAAAGACTGGATTCTCTATACATCGGGCGTAGTACCAGCCATCTCCAGCTGCCTGAAGGCTATCTGCATGCCAGGCGAAAAGGTTTTGGTGCAGACTCCTGTGTATAACTGCTTCTTCTCCTGTATCAAGAACAGCGGCTGCGAAGTGGAAGAAAATGAATTGAAGCGTGTGGGTAACTGTACCTACGAGATAGATTTTGAGGATTTCGAGCGAAAGTGTGCTGACGAGAAGACCACTGCCTTCATTCTCTGCAACCCTCACAACCCAGCCGGTAGAGTATGGAAGAAAGAGGAACTGGAACGAATGAACGACATCTGCCTCAAGCATAACGTGAAGATCATTGCCGATGAAATTCACTGCGAACTCATTATGCCTGGCTATCAATATACTCCGTTTGCAAGCATCAGCGAAGCGTGCCGTGACAACTGTGTGGTACTGAATTCTCCATCAAAGTCGTTCAATATTGCTGGACTTCAGATTGCCAACATCATCTGTCCGGATGCAGCATTGCGCCGCCGCATCAATCGTGCCATCAACATCAACGAGGTATGTGATGTCAATCCTTTCGGCGTCATCGCTCTCCAGGCTGCCTACAACGAGGGTGAGGAATGGCTCGATGAACTGAACCAATATCTCTACGAGAACTATCAGGCAGTAAAGGAATTCTTCAATACCGAATTGCCGCAGGTTCGCGTAACCCGTCTGGAAGGTACTTACCTTGTTTGGCTCGACATTCTGCCATTCGAATTATCTAGCGACGAGGCTTACGAAAAGCTGATGAATGACGGCAAGGTGTTCGTCAACAGCGGTACGATGTATGGCAGGAAGGCTGGTCAGGGCTACCTGCGCCTCAACATCGCCTGTCCTCGCAAAACCCTGATGCAGGGTTTGATTCGCATCGCGCGCGTTCTCAGCCAGTATATGGATGAAGAGGATTTGAGCGGATGCCCTGCATAAAAGAGCGAATAAAAAGAAAAGAATTCTAAATACAATGTTTAAAACAAGATAATATGGAAAATGAAGTTTTGAAAGCCATTAAGGAGAGAAGAAGCATTCGTCGCTTCAAGGCTGACCAGATTACCGACGAGGAGTTGAAGACAGTTTTGGAGGCTGGCACTTGGGCAGCTACCGGTCATGGCACACAGGAGCCATTCATCATAGCAGTTCAGAATCCTGAGGTTTGCGCCCAGCTTCGCAAGATGAACGCAGACATCATGGGTGTAGAGAGTGATCCATACTACGGAGCGCCAACCATCGTCATCGTCCTGGCTCCAGAAAGTAATGTGAACGGAGTAAAAGACGGCAGCCTCATCTTGGGCAATATGATGCTTGCAGCCCACTCCATCGGTCTTTCTTCCTGCTGGATCAACCGTGAAGATGGTATGTTCGCATCAGAAGAAGGCAAGAAATTGATGAAGGATTGGAATCTTCCAGAAGGTTTGATGGGAGTAGGAGCCTTGGCATTGGGTTATGCATCTGCACATCCTCATACCGTAAAGCCTCGCAAGGAGGATTACTACCGCATCATCAAATAGAAAAAGCATAATACAAGCATGGAATGAAACAAATAGAATTCTATGCCAAACATCAAAAAAGGTCTCATGATTTTCAAAAACCATGAGACCTTTTATATATTATAATGTAACCTTAGCCAAAACCTTGTCTGTGGCTCCCGAAAGGCTCGCTACGAAAGCACCAGCCTCATCGCCAGCCTGCTTCAGGAAAGCTTCGTCATTCATCAGCGACTTCATCAAGCCCTCGAAGTCCTCATAGGTATTGATTTCAAAACCACCACCCGACTTCAGCAAGCCCTGAGCTTCCTGGAACTTCTTATTGTTCGGACCGAAGATAACCGGCATATTCCATACAGCTGCTTCCAGCGTATTATGAATACCGACACCAAATCCGCCACCGACATAAGCCACATCTCCATAGTTGTACATACTGCTCAGCAAGCCGAAGCAATCAATAATCA
The DNA here is from genome assembly GCF_003473645.1 of Prevotella sp. AM23-5. Lineage (NCBI taxonomy): Bacteria > Pseudomonadati > Bacteroidota > Bacteroidia > Bacteroidales > Prevotellaceae > Prevotella > Prevotella sp. AM23-5. The sequence continues at coordinate 54,595 of NZ_QUCG01000012.1, forward strand.
GCACATCAGCCTTGGCTGCCTCCTCAGGAGTAGTCTGCGTATAGCGAACCACCTGCTTATCCTTTAAGAGAGAAAGAATCAGCTTCAGATGTTCCTCAGCAATCACATGAGGAGCAATCAGTAGTCGCCAATCCTTATGCTCATTGAAGAAACGGATAAAGATTTCCTCATCTGGAGGCCATGAACTACCAGCCACGAAGACCTTGTAGTCTGGATGAGATGGTTTCTCTGAAGACGCAGCAGAATCAGAACCAGCCACCCCACTTCTGAAAGCTTCGCAGATAGGCAAATGCTTTGCCGCCTCCTTGATCTGGAGAACACGGTCGAAACGGGTATCTCCTACCACATCCACATCCTTGATTCCGATGCTTTCCAGCAATCGCTTGCTTTCCTCATTCTGCACGAAGAAACGGGTAAAACACTTCAGTACATTGGCATAACTCCTGCCATACCACTTGAAGAATACCTGATCCTCGCGGAAGATACTGCTCACACTATAGGTAGGAATGTTGCGATGCTTCAGAATATGAAGGAAATTAGACCAGAACTCATACTTGATGAAGAAAGCCATCACAGGGCGTACCAGGCGAAGGAAACGGATAGCATTCAGACGTGTATCCACAGGCATATAGCAGATGATGTCGGCACCCTCATAGTTCTTGCGCACCTCATAACCCGAAGGAGAATAGAAGGTGAGCAAAATCTTATACTGAGGATAATCCTTACGAATACGCTCCATCAACGGACGTCCCTGCTCGAACTCACCGAGCGATGCTGCATGAAACCAGATGTACTTAGCGTTAGGATCCACCTTCTGCTTCAATATCTTGAAAGCCTCACGCTCACCACGCCACATCTTGCGTACCTTTTCATTAAACAGACTGGCGATGGCTATGCCCAATAGGACGAAATATATTACGATATTATAGATCATGATATTACTTTTATTGGTTAGTATCTATAAATACGTGAACTCTCTGAGAAACATTCAGCCCGACGGCAAAAGTTCCTCAGAGAGATGTTTATTGTGAATTAACCCAAAACTTCGATAGCCTTGCGAAGGCGACGCAAAGTCTCCTCCTTACCGAGGAAGGCAGAGATGTCGAACATACCTGGACCCTTGCCCTCTCCTACGAGAGTCAGGCGGAAGGCATTCATTACATCACCGAGCTTATAGCCCTTGTCCTCTACCCACTTCAACACGACAGGCTCCTGACCCTCGATTGAGAAGTCCTCGATGCCCTCGAGAACCTCAGCGAGTTCAGTCATCTGCTGAGCAGAATACTCCTTCCAGCGCTTCTTGGCAGTCTTGGCATCATACTCTGTAGGAGGAATAAAGAAGAATGAGCACAATGGCCACAACTCATAGACGAAGTTCACACGGTCCTTCATCATGTGTACCACCTGCTTTACTCTATCCAAAGTCTCCTCTACACCATTGTTAGCCACGATAGGCGCAAAGAGGTTGGCAATCTCATCATCACTCTTCATAAGGATGTACTCATGGTTGAACCAGATGCCCTTCTTGAAGTCGAACTTGGCACCAGCCTTGGAACAGCGGGAGATATCGAAAGCCTTCACCAACTCATCGAGAGAGAAGATTTCCTGCTCCGTACCAGGGTTCCAGCCGAGGAGCGCCAGGAAGTTGACTACAGCCTCTGGGAAGTAGCCACTCTCACGATAACCAGAAGAAACCTCACCGGTCTTAGGGTCGTGCCACTCCAATGGGAATACAGGGAAACCGAGGCGGTCACCATCGCGCTTGCTCAACTTACCCTTACCCTCTGGCTTGAGAAGCAAAGGAAGGTGTGCGAAGCGAGGCATTGTATCCTCCCAACCGAAAGCCTGATAAAGGAGAACGTGCAATGGGGCACTAGGCAACCACTCCTCACCACGAATCACGTGAGAGATTTCCATCAAGTGGTCGTCCACGATGTTTGCCAAGTGATAAGTTGGCAATTCATCAGCACTCTTATAGAGAACTTTGTCATCCAGGATATCACTCATCACCTTCACGTCGCCACGAATCATATCGTTGACATGAATCTCCTGTCCTGGTTCAATCTTGAAACGTACTGTATATTGCTTACCGTCTGCGATGAGCTGATCTACCTCCTCCTTGGAAAGGGTGAGAGAGTTGCGCATCTGCATACGGGTATGAGCATCGTACTGGAAATTCTGAATCTCAGCACGCTTAGCTTCCAGCTCCTCTGGAGTATCGAAAGCGATGTATGCCTTACCATTGTCCAAAAGCTGCTGTACATATTTCTTATAGATATCACGACGCTCGCTCTGACGATAAGGACCATGCTCGCCACCGAAGCTCACACCCTCATCAAACTGGATACCGAGCCACTTGAAAGATTCCAGGATATATTCCTCGGCTCCTGGTACGAAACGATGAGAGTCTGTATCCTCGATACGGAACACAAGCTCACCACCATGCTGGCGAGCAAACAAATAATTATAAAGGGCGGTACGGACACCACCAATGTGCAGTGCTCCCGTTGGACTTGGGGCAAAACGCACTCTTACTTTTCTATCTGCCATGTCTTATTTTATAGCTATTTTTGAATTTTTCTGCAAATTTACAGTTTTTTTTGCGATTATAATAGTTTTTTTTCGTATTTTCGCACTGTAAAAAGGAATTAATGGGAGAAATGCTGATTTTTTGCTCAATATTTGGGAAAATGAGCAGTTTTTTAGCCCAAAAACGTCACAAACCATAAAGCGTAACAAACATGAGTATATTCAACAATCTCGAGGAGAATTATTGGCGCAACCTGATCACCAAGACCATTCTCGTTATCTTTACAGTTGCCATCATTGTCTGGTTTTTGCCACGCAATGAGGGCAGACAGTTCCGTTACGATGTGGGAAAACCTTGGATGTACGGTTCAGTGATTGCCACCTTCGACTTCCCGATCTACAAGACCGATGAAGCCATCAAGCACGAGCAGGATTCGCTGCTGCGGCAGTTCCAGCCGTATTACACCGTGAACACCAATGTCGGCAATGAACAGATCAAGCGCTTCCTCCACGATTTCAACCAGGGAATCCCTGGACTTCCGAAGGAATACGTGGAACTCATAGCCAACCAGCTGAAGCAGGTTTATCAGACGGGCATTGTCAGCACGCCTGAATACAACCGTATCTACAAGGACTCTACCAGTATGATACGCATCATCAGCGGCAAGAATGCCAAGAGCTTTCCTATCGGTAACTTCTACTCTACCATTGCCGCCTATGAGCACATCTTCTTTGATGAGAAGATATCGGCACAGCGGCAGATTCTCTCCCGCTGCAATCTCAACGACTATGTGGAACCCAACCTTATATATGATAAGGAACGCTCGGAGGCAGAACGAACTGACCTGCTGAGCAGCATACCGCTGGCCAGCGGTATGGTGATGAGTGGACAGAAAATCATCGACCGAGGCGAAGTAATCAATGATTATACTTACCGAGTGCTTACCTCTTTCGACAAGGAGACGAAGCGCCGAAGTTCTACAGAGGACGAACTTACCACTACCATCATCGGCCAGGCACTCTTCGTACTGATTCTCGTGATGATGTTTACCTTCTATCTCACGCTCTTCCGCAAAGACTACTTCGACAAGCCACGCAGCATCACCATGCTCTATGCGATGATCACGCTGTTCCCAATCTTTGTGTCACTCATCATGAAGCACAATTTCTTCAGCGTATATATCATCCCATTTGCCATGGCACCTATCTTTGTGCGCGTCTTTATGGATTCACGAACGGCTTTCATCACGCATGCCACGATGATTCTCATCTGTGCGGCAGCTGTGAAATACCAATATGAATTCATCATCGTGCAGCTGGTTTCCGGCTTGGTTACGATTTACAGTCTGCGCGAATTATCCAAGCGCTCGCAGATATTCTTCACTGCCCTCCTGGTTTCCATCAGTACTACCGTGGTATATGTAGCCCTCCAACTGATGCAAGACAATCAGGTGTTCAATATCGACCGCAGCATGTACACCTATTCCACCATCAATGGAATCTTCCTGCTGCTCGCCTATCCACTGATGTACATCATCGAAAAGACGTTTGGTTTCACCTCTAATGTCACACTCTTCGAGTTGTCCAACACCAACAAGGGTTTGTTGCGCAACCTGAGTGAAATAGCACCTGGCACCTTCCAGCACTCCATCACCGTAGGTAATCTGGCTGCGGAGATAGCCAACCGTATCGAGGCAAACAGTCTGCTGGTACGTACCGGAGCACTCTATCATGATATCGGCAAGATGACCAACCCGGTATTCTTTACGGAGAACCAGGCAGGAGTGAATCCACACGACCAGCTGAGTGATCTGGAAAGTGCCCAGATCATCATCAGTCACGTAACAGAAGGACTGAAGATGGCAGAAAAGGTAGGTTTGCCGGGTATTATCAAGGACTTCATCACTACTCACCACGGCACGGGTATTGCCAAATTCTTCTATGTAAACTATTGCAATGCCCATCCTACGGAAATAGTAGATAAGTCACTGTTCCAATATCCGGGACCCAATCCGTTTACCCGAGAGCAGGCCATCCTGATGATGGCGGATACAGTAGAAGCAGCTTCCCGTTCACTGAATGAATATACGGAAGAAAGTATCAGTAATCTGGTAAACAAGCTCATCGATGGACAGGTGGCAGATGGATTCTTCAAGGAATGCCCGATTACCTTCCGTGACATTGCACTTGCCAAGCTGGTGCTTATCGATCGTCTGAAGGCGATTTATCATACCCGCATCTCCTATCCTCACATGAATGTGAAGGAGAATCAAAGCATGAAAAAGGAGGAAGAAGCTCCTCAAGCTGAAACCGACACTCAAAAGCCTTAAAAACAGCTCACTTTTCAAGGTTTCTAAACTTACTATAAAAGCATTCAAATGGCCCAAGAAGCTGCACAGAACTTAAAGTCTGTGCAGATTCTTGGGCTATTTACGTTAATATACATTAAATCTTATCCAGACATTAAGGCAAAATAGAACATTATAGTTACCTTTGCGGACGTTTTTATTTAATATTATTAAGATGAAGAAACTAAAATTAGTTAGTTTAGCCATTGCGATGGCCTGTGCAACGCCTTCTTTGGCAGGTGGTTTGCTCACTAACACCAATCAGCACGTTGCATTCAACAGAATGATGAGCCGTGAGGCTTCAATTGGTATCGACGGCGTTTACTACAATCCAGCCGGCGTTGTATTCATGGGTGAAGGAAAGCATCTTGCCATCAACTGGCAGTTGGCTTACCAGACACGTAGCATTGAAAATGATTATCCATTGTTCACTAACAATGTGAACAATCCTACTACTCCACGCGAGTTCAAGGGTAAGGCGTTTGCACCTGTTATCCCTTCTTTCCAGTATGCTTATAATAAAGGCAGATGGTCACTCCAGGCTGGTTTCGCCCTCACTGGTGGCGGTGGAAAGTGTACTTTCGACGATGGACTGGGCTCTTTCGAGAAGATTGTAGCTGAGACAGCTTTGGCAGCTTGCCAGTTGGCTGGTGCTGTAGACCAGGTTGCAGCACAGTATGGTGTACCAGCTGTTTTCACTAGCGACAAGAGTTTCGGTAAGGAAGGCAAGTATAGCTACAACAGTTATATGCACGGTCGCCAGTACTACTATGGTCTCTCTCTGGGTGCCGCTTATAAGTTCAGCGACAACTTCAGTGCATTCGCAGGCGTACGTGGTGTCTATGCTTCTACCAACTATTATGGATATGTAGAGAACATCAAGGTTGGCGCAATGCCTCTCTATATGGTACTCGACCCTACCAAGGAAACAGCAGCTAACATCGAGTTGAGCTGTGACCAGAGCGGTGTGGGCTTCACTCCTATCATCGGCGTGGATTTCAAGACTGGCAAGTGGAACTTCGCTGCCAAGTATGAGTTCAAGACTCGTATCCGCCTGAAGAACAAGTCTGTAAACCAGGTTCCAAGTATCGGTAACCTTCCAGACAACCTCCGCAATGCTTACATTGCTAATGGCGTACCAGAGGCTGCTGCAAATGCCATCATCGGCAACCCAGTTATTCAGGGAGCTATGGGACAGTTGAAGACTCAGTTCGATGCTAAGCTCGAAGAGGCTATCGGTGAATACGCAGATGGCAAGAAGATTGCAGGCGATATTCCTGCTTACCTGGCACTCGGTGTAGGTTACAGCCCTGTAAATGCAGTACGTGTAAACGTAGGTTTCCACTGGTTTGATGACAAGCACGCTACATCATACAACAATCGTCAGGAGAAGTTGGACCGCGGTACCTTGGAGTACAACGCAGGTGTTGAGGTGGATGTCAACAAGAAAATTACCTTGAGTACAGGTTGGCAGAACACTAACTATGGCTTGAGCGATGAGTATATGGACGACAAGTCTTTCGTTGTTGGTTCTAACTCTGCAGCCGTCGGTGGTGTTTATCACATCAACAAGAAGATGGATCTGAACGTGGCTTACTTCCACACCTTCTATCAGCACAAGAAGACTTCAGAGAAAGTTCAGCTCACAGAACAGAAGAGCATCAACTATAGTTCAGACTACACACGTAACAACAATGTGTTTGCCGTTGGTCTTGACATCAATTTCTAAAAAGAATTCACATTCTTTTCAAAAGAAAATACATAACTACAATTATAAAGGCTATCCCGCATCATGCAGGATAGCCTTTTCCATTACATAGGATCCACATCATAATATATCTGCAAAGCTCCATACCTCGGATCTTTCGCCATCATCTGCTGGGCATACTTCAGATATTCGCGCACCTTCTTCTGGTCGATACCATTCTCCAGTTTGATGACAATCTTGCGGATATTCATTGTCTTTACACGTGCTACAGCCGGCTTATCCGGTCCGAGTACGCGTTCACCAAACCATCCTCTCAGCGTCTTGCCCAATTCCAGACTAGCCTGCTGGCAGATCTTTTCGTGCTTGTGCTTCAGGAACACATTGATAAGATGGAAGAAAGGCGGATAATGAAACATTCTTCTCTCCTCCAGGATTCCCTTGAAAAGAGAATCATAGTCATTGTGTACTACCTGACTGATGATAGGCAGTGTCGGATTCTTGGTCTGCAGAATCACAAGTCCCCGTTTGCCCTTTCTTCCGGCTCTTCCACTCACCTGCGCCATCATCATGAAAGCATGCTCGTAAGCACGGAAATCAGGATAGTTGAGCATTGAATCAGCATTCAAGATACCTACTACACTCACTTTATCGAAATCCAAGCCCTTGGATATCATCTGCGTACCAATCAGAAGATTTGTCTTTCCCAAAGAGAAATCGGAGATCAGTCGCTCGTAGGCATTTCGGGTACGGGTTGTATCTAAGTCCATTCGGGCGATGCGGGCTTCGGGAAAGATTTCGGAAATCTGGTCTTCGATGCGCTCTGTTCCGATACCCCTGCCCATCAACTCAGTACTGCCACAGTTAGGACATTCTGTAGGAACCGGATAAGTATAACCGCAATAATGGCAGGTCAGGAGATTGATACTCTTATGCAGGGTAAGCGAAACATCACAGTTCTTGCATTTCGGCACCCATCCACATACCTTACATTCTATCATCGGTGCAAATCCCCTTCGGTTCTGGAAGAGGATAGCCTGCTCTCCATTCTTCAGGGCTTCTTTTACAGCCGCCAGGAGCACAGGCGAATAAACACCCGTCATCATCTTGCGATGGCGGAGGTCTTTCACATCCACCACCTGTATCTCAGGCAACTGGATATCCTTGTATCGGGTCTTCAGTTCTACCAATCCATACTTACCCTGCTGGGCATTGTAATAGCTTTCCATCGAAGGCGTAGCCGTTCCCAGAAGTACCTTTGCCTCCGGATACATGTTGGCAAGCACGATGGCTGCACTGCGGGCATGATAGCGTGGAGCCGGATCCTGCTGCTTGAAAGAGGTCTCGTGCTCTTCATCGATGATGACAAGTCCCAGTTTCTGGAAAGGCAGAAAGACTGCGCTTCTTGCTCCCAGGATCACATCATAGGGATGCCCGGAGAGTTGTTTCTGCCAGATTTCCACGCGCTCAGCATCACTATATTTAGAATGATAGATACCGAGCCGGTCGCCAAAGACTTTGTGCAGTCGCTCCATGATCTGAACCGTCAGGGCGATTTCGGGCAGCAGATAGAGCACCTGCCTGTGTTCCTCGATGGCTTTTCTGATAAGATGGATATAGATTTCCGTCTTTCCGCTGGAAGTTACACCATGCAGGAGCACTACGTTTTTCTTCAGCATCTGCATCAGTATCTGATTGTAAGCATCCTGCTGCGGCATAGACAAGGGCTTGATCTGGTCTAGATGCGATTCTCCAGCCGTATTCAATCTACCCACTTCCAACTCGTAGGTAAAGAGGATGCCTCTGTCGATGAGCGCCTTGACCACAGCCGCCGTGCATCTTGCCTCGTTCATCAGCTCTTCCTTCGTCACCTTCTTGATACCTTCTCTAGGCGTATCTCCCTCCAGACTATCCCAATGAGAAAGAGCCAGGAAGGTGGTCAAAGTCTTCGATTGCTTCAGGGCACGCTGCACCATATTGAGCGCCACGTGCAGAGCCTGTTCATTGCGATAACTGCTAGCCAACTCCACATAGAGTTCCATCTTGGGCTTGAATTTCTCTGTAGATTTCATTCCGGCAGGCATGGCTGCATTATATACATCGCCAAGAGGTGACATATAGTAATCGCTGATCCATTGCCAAAGGCGATATTGCTGGGGAAGAAGAGAGGGATAGGAATCAAGAACAGCCTCTATCGGCTTACAGTTGAAATCCGGCTTTTCGGAATGTACATCCGCTACCATGGCAATATATTTCTTGCTTTTTCCTAAGGGAACAAGCACGCGCATACCAGCCACGACTTTCTCTTCCATCCCTTCGGGGACAGAATAAGTAAAGGTGCCGTCGAGCGGAAGAGGCAATATCACATCTACATATCTCATTGTTTCTATCTTCTAATTCTTCAGAATGTTTATCGTATGAAACAGCTACCCAACTATTCTTTCCAAACATTCGTTCTGCAAAGATAGCAAAAAAAAAGCAGATACCCATCATCAGGTACCTGCTTTTATATATTTTAATGTATCTACTCGGAGAGATACAGGCTACAGTAGTTTAGAACCAGTAGCCGAGTGCAATCTGCCAAGAGTTGTTATGGCTCTTGTCCTTTCCTGCATTTGTAACTGCATCAAGGGCCTTAGAGAAGCTAGCATCAGCCGACTTACCGCAAGCGATATTGTAGTTGGCTGATATCTGAAGATGGTTCAGCAAGGTTACACCAGCACCTACGTTTACGCTGAAGTTTGACTTCTTCAAAGAATAGCTGCTTGTCTCATTCCATGTAAAGTTCTTGCCACCTACGTTGATACCCCACTGTGGACCAGCAAAGAGGAAAATGTTAGCCAGGCTGCTCAAGCCAAAACCATAACGTACGTTGACAGGAATATTGATAGACTGCTGCTTCACGTTCGCCTGACCGAAGTCACCATTAGTACCTACATACTTAACGTCAGCCTCTTTCTGGTCGTACAAAGCTGCAGCATCGAAGCTCAAGCCTACGATAGGCACAGTAACCTTTACCATAGGACCAACAAAGAAACCAGTCTTGTTGGAAGCATCAAATACATCCTCGCTGAAAGACATGCTTGTCACGTTCAAACCACCCTTTAAACCGAACTTAACCTGAGCGTTTGCGCTAGTAGCATACATCATAGCAGCTACCATGAATACAAGTGATAAAATCTTCTTCATTTTCTTACCTTTTTTAATTGTTACTAATTAAATATGTTCACACTATATGTTGAAAACAACATCTCTTTTACTTAATGGCGTTCTCTCCTCAACATCTTAATGGCGCTCTCTTCTCACCGTGACTCTAGCCGAACCGCTGGCAGAAGAGGTTCTGTTTTTAGCCTGCTTTGACTTGACACGGGAAACCTTGCCGGTGTTGGCAGATGCGCCACGCAATCCTGTGCTTCGGCGATTCTTCCTTACACTTCCCTTTACATCCTTTGCTGCATGGGCAATGCTGTCCAGTGAATCCTTTCTAGCCTGATTACCCCAGATATTCTTCTCAAAGGCAACCAGTTCAGCCTCAATGTGTTTCTGCTCCTTTGCCATGGCAGGATCCGTGGTACAGTATTGAGAAAGGGTTTGTCCCAACAGATTGTTGGTCTTGTAAATCTTACCCTTATATTGATTTCTGGCAAAGTAATCATCAATGCTCATCACCACGGCATTGTTCAGATTGCTAGTCATCACCTGCTGGCGGGTAAGATAAGGAGCCAGATCATCATATTTCACCCAAAAGAGGGGATACCTGGTTCCACCATCTCCAAAATCATCCTCACGGGTCATGATAGGGCAAAGCGCCAACACCTTGGTATGGAAGGTAGCAGAACGCTGGTCGAAGAAACTGCTCTCCTTGATATAATACGATTTCACCTCACGCGAAGGGATATCGCTGTTGTCTAACTTGATTCTACCATTTGCCTGCTTCTCGTAGTAGATATGATAGTTGTCCAGGAAAGACTTCGGATCCACCCGGTCGGCAGCGGTAAAACTTTCATTACCATCCATTCGGTATTGGAATACGGTAATCTTTCCCGTCATCATCAACCTGAAGATGGTGGTAAAGAGATTCATCTGATTTCCCTTCGGCTCTACAGGATAATAGAGCGCAGCATTGGCTTCATTGTTGAGATCCAGTTCACGGTAGATATCTCTTCTCCAAACCACGTCCTCATCCATCGGGAGAGCAGTAGGAAAGGAGATCTGCGCACGCAGGGTTGGAGTATCGCCATTCTGCTGCGCTGCTTTCTTCTGTGCTGCCGCCTGCCTGCGGGCCTCAGGTTGTGCCCAGATGCCCTGCACCATTCCCAAGAGCAGGAACAAGAACAATATCTTTTTCATTGACTTTGATTTTTAAATTTGAAACTCCGTTATTACTTTACGATAACTTCCATTGCCGAAGGCAGGGTTCGCATGATGCCGTCGGGACCTACAGCTCTGATATGAGAGATGTAGAAACGACGGTTGCGATACAGCTTTCTGAACTCCTCACGCTGTCTGGCCGAGAAACTGGCTCCAGCAGAAGCCAGCGGAATGGCATTACCCATATTGTCGAAGAAGACGGTTTCGAAACCGACGACCTTGAAAGGAATATCCAGAAGTCCATCGTCGATGGCTGCATGAATGCCCGTGGCACCCATCAGATTGGCCTTTGCCAAACCACCACCTCTGAATCTGTCTGTTCCCATTGCGATATAAGCGGTAGGATCTGGCAATTTTCTGACATGGAAAACAAAAGGCGGCAGCGAGCGAACCTGTCCCTTATCTCTTGCCGTTACATGAATGGTAACATCCTTGCCAACGGTAGATGGAGTCGCCACGAAATGACCGTTGCCTTTTGATACGAACGAGCCACCACTCATAGAGGCAGAGATGGCATTAGCCGGAACACCCGGCACACTGATACTGATAGGATTGGCATAACCTGCATAAAGCACATTCATCAGGTCAGCTGCCACGGTAGCAGAATTCGGAACAGGCAATACGGTATATTTCTGACTGAAGTTACGACGGATTTCCTCACCCTCCTTGCCTTTCATCAGAATATAGCCATTAAACTGATGTTCTCCTACCCCACCAGCCGTAAAGCTATATCTACCATCAGCAGCCTGAAGCCGACTGCCATTGACATAGATTTCAGGGCGCTGGGTACTGTCTATAGCCGCCATCACCACCTGTGAGTTGAATCGCTCACCCGCATAAAGGGTCGTCTTTTCAGGAATCACGAAGGCATTCATCTCACTCACATTCAGTTCCACGAGTTTCACATCCTTCTTCTTCTCATCGCCCTTCCGCGGTTCATCCTGCAAGCTTCTCTTCACCTTCTCCACCAACGACTTTCCCTTGACACCGAGTTCCTCTTCAGTAGGAGTATTCAGTGCCAACATAGCCATCAAGACGACATACATCAGATTGATCATCTTCTGGCGTGGTGAAATCGGTCTTTTCTTTATTGCCATTTATTTTTCTTTTAAGTTTGCGGTCATCGCTGCAATCATACGTGCATAAATGCTGTTCAATTGCTCTATCTGCTGAGCCATCTTCCGGGTCTGTTCATTGATCTGGTCGATGGTACCAATCTGCTGACTGGCACTTTTCAACTGCATCTCATAAACCTTGGTAATACCGGTAAGCGTGCGGTTCAGGTTTTCCATCTCCTCACTGTCACGAGTCAGACGGGAGCTCTGTTCATTAACCTTGCCAAGGGTATCTACCAGATTTTTCAGTTCATCCACATAGCTGCTCTGCACTTTCTGCATTTCCTCAGAAGCTACCTGCATTTCTGCCAAGGCATCCGGCTGAACTATTGAGGAAGCCTGGTTGGCAACACCAGCAATTGGAGAAGAAGATGCTCCTATGGTAGAAGCAGCCACATTCTTGTCCTGGTATTCTACCTTACCCGTCTCCAGATATTCCTCCGTCACATGAGTAGGAAGCTCTCTGCCATCAGCTGTCTTATCGAAAGGACGGTCGAAAGCAGACAGGAAGAACACGATAATCTCAGTGCCCATTCCCAGGAAGATCATCAGTTTGGCTCCGGGAAGATGCGTCAACGTGAAGAGAGTACCTGCAATAACGATACTCGCACCCCAACTATATGCATAGTTCAGGAAAGTCTGTCCCGGAACACTATCCATCCACTTCTGCAGACGATAGACAATATTATATTTACTATAGTCACCCATTTTGATTATCTCCTATTCTTATTTCTTGATGGTTTCTGCTTGGCACTCGATGTAGTAGCCAGACTTCTTACGCAACGGAATCCGATATATGAGCGTGGCTGGTTCTGGTATTCCCAAGAGCGCCATGCCGAGCGGATAAAAGATTCCGGGTCTTTCCAGGAACCACCTCTTACACTCTTTTTCTTCAACCGGTAAGGATCTTCCTTGGCTGCATTGTATTTCAGGTCAGGATTCAGATCATTCATCGCATCCACTCCTGCCTCGGTATAAACGGTACTGGTCCATTCAGCCACATTACCAGCCATATCATAGAGCCCGTTCGAGTTGGGTGAATAAATACCCACCTTACTCGTTATCAGGTTACCATCCTTGGTATAGTTACCCCTATCTGGCTTGAAGTTGGCATAGAAACATCCATCTCCATTCTTTACGTCAGCATTGTCCCAAGGGAACTCACTCTGATTCTTTCCTCTGGCAGCAAACTCCCATTCTGCCTCTGTTGGCAAACGGTAACGCTGCACGAATCTTGCCTCCGGTCCCAAACCTTTCAGAAGGTAGTCGGTACGCCAGGCACAGAAGGCATTCGCCTGCTCCCAGGTGACACCCACAACAGGATAATCGTTGTAGGCAGGATTACTGAAATAGCTTCTCAGATAAGTTTCATTATCCGAGTTACGGAAATCATTCACCCAGCAAGTGGTATCCGGATAGATATTCACGATATAAGTATTGAGGAAATCCCACGGACCGCTCAACGGGCGGTTGATGGTCTCTCTCACCACTCTGCCCTCATCATCATAATAAGCGGTATCCTTCGAAATCATCACCACCTCATCAGGATTTATCTGGATATCTGTATTCAGACTGCGCTCCTGCGGATTGATTCGGTTACGGCGAAGGGCAGCTGCAGTGTAATCATAGATTTCATACTTATAGTTGAGCTGGCGCCAATCAATCAGCTTCTCACCGGTCACCGGATTCACATTGTAGAGACTTTCTATCGCACGAAGTTCATCCTCATTCGGCTTTCTTGGCAAAGGCTTCTTCCAGTTAACCTGCGGAGGAACCGGGTCGCCATTCTTGTCTTCGGTAATCATATAGGTCTCATCACCGGCATAGGCAGGATCGGCAAGACGGGTACGAAGGATGGAATCGCGTACATAAGCAACAAACTGCTTGTACTCAGAGTTCGTAATCTCAGTATCATCCATCCAGAAACCATCTACGGAAACATCCTTACGGGGAGTCTTGGCACCCCATAGCGAATCCTGAGTCTCAAGCCCCATCTTCAGGAAACCACGGTTCACCTTTACCATTCCGTAAGGTGTAGGCTCCACGAACCCTCTTCCGCTTACGCCCACAACTTCTCCTCCTCTACCTGCCATGGAAGTAGATTTGGCACTAAAACAGCCACTCAGGGAGAGCAGTGCTACAAGTGAGCAGAAGAGCCCTAATATTTTCTTCATTTCAATATTCATATTCTTGATGATATACTATAGTATTCTAACACTTTGATGTTTGTTCTTTCCTTTTTTGGCAAGACTGATCTCAGTCTGGTATCCTATGAAGAGTTCATGGCTACCATTGCCCGCATTCAACTTCGAAGTATAGCACTCATAACTGTACCCAAGCATCACCCCATGAAAAGTACCTCCCAATAGAAAGGTCACAGAATGATCAGGACTGTAGGTGAGTCCACCATACAAATGCTTTCCCTCGTGCTGATAAACCAGCCGTCCGGTAACATCGCCTCGCCACGCCGTACCATCATACCTGACAAGAGCAGATGACTTTATAGATAAAAACGGATTTCTCAGTTGAATATTGTATCCACCAGTCAAATAATACGTTGCATCAATCTTAAATTCATTTGAATCACCCAGATTGATCTTAGGAGAAGTAAGATGCTGCCCTGAAAGTCCCACATACCAATTACGATGAATGAAATAGAGACCCATAGCAAAATCCATACCGCTTCCCTCTACATTTGTCGTAGCAAAAGCAGGGTCGCCCGATTCTCCAGCATCCACCTTGCTGCCATCAAAACTCTCACTCAGCATACCTCCCTGCAATCCGATGCTCATCTTTCCTCCCCATATCTTCTTTTTATAAGCATACTGCAGGCTAAGACGCTGGTGGGTAAAGAGACCTATCTGGTCATTCATCAGCGAAACACCCACACCCTGCTGATGATTGAAAAGCAGGAAAGGCATATCTGCTGCCAGATACATCGTACGGGGATTGTGTTCGAATCCTGCCATATCAAGAGCGTAAGCAGCCGTAACATTCAGTTTAGCCTGCTTACCCACTGCTGCAGGATTGAAGGATGACTCCATGTCGAAATAATGACTGAAGGATGGATCATACTGCGCTCTCGTACAGAGCACGCCTGCCAGCAAAAAACATAATATGATGATTCGTCTTAACACAATGTAATAACGTAAATTATCGCTGAATATTATATATAAGGTGATGATTGAGGAAACATCCGGGCAGATATGAGATGAAAAAGTAACAGAAAGAAGATGAAAAAGGCTGTTCTCCGTGTAGAGAACAGCCCTATCATCGACTTTTAATATTCGTCGTCATTCCAGAGGAATATTAGGGCTGAATACCAAGCACTTATTGTCTTCCAACTTTTATATTGAACATTTTATTAAGGAGTAAAAGTCGCTAAAAGGCTTTTCTAAACCTATCTTGCAACTCCTTGATTCGCTCTAAAAGTTTTTCGAAAGATAAAGTCTGACCATAGATAAAGTGGTTACACATCTCTGCATAATCACCCTCCCAATCCTTCATCAACTCTTGCCTAGGAACGAAATCAATCTCACTCGGCATCAACTTAGAATAATCTACATAACCTACAGCATAGTATATGGAACGATGCTTAACAATACGCTCATACAAGTCCATATCCTGCAGGGCTTGTTTGCCAAATTCTGTATCCATCAAGCGTTCGAGATCATAAAGATGTCTAGATATTCGGACATGACGAGGAGTCTGTTTCTGAAATTCCTCGCATAGCAGGAATGCATTCTCTAGGAATGTTCGAGTAGGCACAACTGTTCTGACCGTAGCTGTAGCCGCCGCATCTTCTCCAGGGAAAGTCTGCTCAATATATGATGAAATCAAACGGTCTTCCGTAGGTTCATTCATAGACAAGCAACTAATCTCTATCTTAACTCTTGGCGGAATATACTCTATCGTATGACCAAGCATAGACTCATAATGAACGAGAATGACAGATGGATCCTTATCACTTGCAACGGGACTTGCCTTACCATCCTCATCAATTTCCTCTACTACATTTTCTATATGGTATCCTTCCACACCAAGTTTCTTTAGATTTTCATCCAACTCTGCTGAAACTGTATCAAGAAAATACCTACGTGCCTTCTTGCGAAGTTTTTCACGCTGATTCTTTGTCGTCTTCTCTATACCGAAGAATTCATGGCTTACAGATAAGTCTATATCCTCACTGAATCTTTCTATCAAATTCCATCCTTTACTGAGACTTGTACCTCCCTTAAAGATAAGTTGATCTGCACATGAACATTTGAAAAGAGCGTTGAGCACCACAGTTACCCACCAGTCCTTTTCAATTGCAACCTGATTAATACGAAACTTCTCTTCCGCACGTTGCAACATTGCTATTCGTTCATCTATTGTGTGATTTAACCAAAGTGTCATAATGCTCGTTTTTATCTATAATATCAGTTATCAGCTTTCTCATCCATACTGGCATGAGAGTAAGATCTTGTACAAACAAGTCTTTATGTTCCTCTTCATTGACCAATTTTCTAATGGTAGAGAGTTCTTGATTACCTACATTCTTTTGTCCTAATGTTCTAAGAGCTTGTACAAGAAGCGCTGCCAACACTGTCTGAAAAGCAAAGTTCTTAGGAACACTTCTCTTCAACTCTATAGTCCGATTTCCAAGAGTCAAGACTCTTCCACTTCCCGATGTCAGATAAGTATATTTTGTAGGCACCTGTGTTGAGAGTCCAAGTTTGTTGAGCGCTGTAACTCCTGAAGGTTGTATTTGTACCTTATCTCGCTGGGCTATAGCCATCACCATTTCATCTATTGATGGATAGACTATCCCAAATCGGGTATTCTTAGGGCGAAGATAAACCCCATTAGCTAATCGAACTATATTTCCCTTTTTTTCTTCTACAGAAAGTGCACGACTTACCACCTTCTCATTATCATTGATGTCAGAGAAGTCTGAGATGAAGAGAATCTGCCCTTCACTTGTCTCGTATATACGGTTTGCTATTTCTGCCATATCGTTTTCTTTCTTTAATGGTGCAAAAATACAAAAAATCAGCGATATGTGTAACACCCCGCCGATTTAATTAACTTTTTTTATGTAGAAAACTTTGCAAATATTTTCCACAATCACTTATTTTTATTCACTCTTAGCTGTCTGTGGTACTCACGGCTCTTGCGTTGTAGTTCTTCCTTATGACTGGCATAATATCGACGTTGATACTCTTTTTTCGTGGCAGTTTTTCACTCTTTAAGAGACATACAGGCAAATTCTCCGAATGAATCTGGATACTGCTTGATTATTGCAGTAAAGACTGCGGACAAGACCTGCACGACAATGGAGTTTCCGGCTCGCCAATATAGAGAATAGTCAGAAGTCTTACGATGACGACCATTTATAAACATAAGTTTCGCTATTTGTTCTTTTGTGTAACCTTCTTTACCTCAAATCCGCAACCTATAGGGTTTAGTGGGATTTTGCTTGCAAAGCGACAAAATTCATTTTATTGTACATATTTCTTGCACAACAGAAATGTCGCAGACACAAAATCCCCTTACTCCATAAAGCGACTTGAGGTAATACGCTGGTTTAACCAGAAAAGCATGGTCTTTAACCAAAGTCTGTCTTGAACAGGTTGGCATAAGCATTGTTGTCTGAGTAAATGTTCAATACATGCCTACGTGATGTCTTAATCCATTTCGCAGGAACAGAGATGAACTTGAAAACAAAGGTCTTGATTCTGCTGGTGGCACGCAATCCAAATTCATGGGTTTTCAATCTCTGCATAATAGCTTTGTAGAAGTTTCTGATGAGAGCTGTCATAAGCAGGAATACAGTATTCTGTGCCATGAACGATTTTGGCAATCGATTCCAGCCAAAGCCATTGTTCATGTCATCGAAGATGCGTTCCTTGCCACCACGAAGATTGCAGAATTCCACGATGTCTCTTGCACTCGACTTGTAATCGTTAGCCAGTATACATCTGTAGGTATATTCGCCTTCCCAAATGTCAAGGTCTCCATCTATTCGCCTTTGTCTCTGTATGACAAGACGATACGGTTTTCCTTTCCATTTCTCAACAAGGATAGAATTCAACTCAAACTCAATACCGTTGATTTCAACAGTTTTCCATCCAGTTAAGGCAAACATAGAATCGTAGAAAGAAGAGCATCTGTTGGCACGAATATAAAAATGCCTGCAATGAGCCTCTACCATATCTACGATTTCCTCCGAACATGAGCCGCAATCCATGCGGGCACGAGAAATATATATTTCCGAAGCCTCCAATCGCTTGAAGATTCTTTCCAAAGTTTCTTTTTGGTTGAAGCGCACGTTTGTGTTGCCGTCTCTATTTTCAATACCAACAATCATGTCGTTAATGACAGCTACACCTGGACTATAGCCCAAGAACTTCTTGTAGGTTAGTTTTGCATCATACTTCTCTGTTTCAATGAACTGATGGTCAAAGTCAAAATCATACTCTTGACCGGATTTCAATTGACCAGTAGCAAGCAGGGCATTGACCAGTAAGCAGTTCATCTTGTCTGCAGTATTGAAATCATAGGATTTGCCAGAAGCAGACTTATAGGTGATGCTCTTAAAAGTCAGTTCTTCGATAGCACGTAATATGGTGTCTGCGCTGCAAGTGCGAAG
>NZ_QUCG01000120.1:0-5047 GCF_003473645.1 Prevotella sp. AM23-5
GTTGAGCATATTGAGAGTGTAAAGTTGCCTACCGACAAGGGGCAGCAAGTGACCAACCAAAATGAATTGATACATGGAGAAGGAGAAGAATGACAAGGTGGAGCCGGATAAGGCTCCAAAGGAAAAGAAGCCTTTGACAGAGGAACAGCGTATCAAGCGCAACAAGATGATTGCCATACCGTGCATGTGTCTCGTCTGCGCATTGGTGTTATGGCTCATCTTCAAGCCGTCGGCATCAGAGGGTGAGAAAGGCAGCAAGGGATTCAACATGGAAATGCCCGATGCGGAGAAGACAGATGTGGAGGCAGACAAGCGCAAGGCATACTCCAAGGAGGATCTTGCCAACAAGCAAAAGGAAAAAAGCAGAGCAATGAACTCTCTTGGTGAGTACATGCCAGGCATTGATTCGACTGCTACACGGCAAGAAAAGGACTTTGACCTGATGCAGTCTGGGCAGCAGCCAACAAAAGCGGAAAGACAGGAGGCGGATGCCATCCGCTCGTCTGCCGAGGCATACCAAACCTTGAACACGACCTTGGGCGGTTTCTATGAACAGCCACAACAAGGAGGACGCAGCGAAGATGCTGAGTTGAGGAAACGTCTTGACGAGCTGGAGGCAAGCATGATGCAGCAGGAAAACAAGCGTTCCAATATGGACGAGCAAGTTGCCCTTATGGAGAAGTCCTATCAACTTGCGGCAAAGTACATGCCTGGTGGAAATGCCAATGCAGCAAGTCCTTCATCAGCAGAAACTGCAACAGAGGAAAACAAGGAAGCTGTCACCAAGGGCAAGAAAGCCAAGATTACACCTGTAAGGCAAGTTCAAAGGCGTGTAGTCTCGTCCTTGAACCGCCCCATGAGTAACGGGGAGTTTGTCGCCTCTTACTCGGAAAAGGCTTCGGCAAGGTTCAATACCGCCATCGGAAGAGGTGGTGTTTCCGACAAAAACACGATTTCTGCCTGCATCCACGGCAACCAGACCATAACGGACGGACAGGCAGTAAGGTTGAGATTGTTGGAATCTATGCGTGTCGGCAATAGGGAGATACCACGAAATTCTGTCATTGTCGGAGTGGCACGATTGCAAGGCGAAAGGCTTTCCATAGCCTTGAAGTCCATTGAGCACAACGGCATGATTATCCCGATTGAGCTTGCCGTCTATGACAATGACGGTCAGGAGGGCATCTTCATCCCGAAGTCGATGGAGGTTGACGCAGCCAAGGAAGTCGGTGCCAACATGGGAAGCTCGCTGAACAGCAGCATCAACATTTCCTCCAATGCCGGTGCCCAACTTGCCTCCGACTTGGGAAAAGGTGTCATACAAGGCGTGTCGCAGTATATCTCCAAGAAGATGCGTACCGTCAAGATACACCTGAAGGCTGGCTACAGGGTCATGCTCTACCAAGAGGAAGATTAGCCGAAAGGCAACAACATTTATACCACTTAATCCAAAAGTTTAATTAAAAGCAAACCAAAATGAAGAAGACAACAATCATGTTCGCCATTATGCTGGGCGTAGCCTGCACTGCATCAGCGCAGAAGACAGGCAAGAAAAAAGCGCAGAAGTCTGTAAAGACTGAGCAAGTAAGCAATGTTTCTTCCGACCAGGAAGAGAGACTGACCTTGACCAAGGAGGTGTATCCGCAGAAGGAAGAGAACAGCAACCTCTATCACGGCTTGACCAAGAAGCTGACCTTCGACCGCATGATTCCACCTCATGGTTTGGAAGTGACTTATGACAAGACGGTTCATATTCTCTTTCCTGCCTCTGTCAAGTACGTTGACTTGGGTTCAGAGGATTTGATAGCTGGCAAGGCGGACGGTGCGGAGAATGTTATCCGTGTAAAAGCAGCCGTGAAGAACTTCAAAAAGGAGACCAATATGAGCGTCATCACGGAGGATGGCTCATTCTACACATTCAATGTGAAGTATGCCAAGGAACCGCTCATGCTCAATATCGAGATGGCTGACTTCATCCATGACGGTGAGGCGGTGAACCGCCCGAACAATGCGCAGGAGATTTATCTCAAGGAGTTGGGCAAGGAAAGTCCCATGCTGGTACACCTCATCATGAAGTCCATCCACAAGGAGAACAAACGCAAGGTGAAGCACATCGGCAGCAAGCGTTTCGGAATCCAGTACCTTTTGAAGGGCATCTATGTACACAGCGACTTGCTGTATTTCCACACAGAAATCAAGAACCAGAGCAACGTGCCGTTTGACGTGGACTATATCACGTTCAAGGTGGTGGACAAGAAGGTGGCGAAGCGAACCGCCATTCAGGAGCAGGTGCTTCTTCCTGTCCGTGCCTACAACTATGTGGTGCGTGTGGCTGGCAAGAAAACGGAGCAGACGGTGTTCTGTTTGCCGAAATTTACCATTCCAGACGACAAGGAACTTGTCGTGGAGATGAATGAGAAGGAAGGCGGTCGCCATCAGTCGTTTGTCGTGGAGAACAGCGACTTGGTGCGAGCTTTGACAATCAACGAACTTAGCGTGAAGTAACGGATGAAAAGAAGAAACATTGCAATCATGGCGATGCTTGCCCTCACCGCAGGGCAGGCATTCGCCCAACGATGCCTTCCTCAGATGAAAGGCATCGAGGTGAAGGTCGGCATTGCTGACGGTGTATATAACGGCAAGAAGTCCTGCAAGGCTGGCTATTATGCAGGTCTCGGACTTTCGAGCTATACCAAGGGTGGTGACAAGTGGACGTATGGGGCGGAATATCTGCAAGTACATCAGCCTTACCGTGAAACTTCCGTTCCAATAGCACAAATGACGGGCGAGTTCGGTTATTCCTACAACTTCCTTTCCGACAACAGCAAGACGGTGCTGTTCTATATCGGAGGTACGGCACTGGCTGGCTATGAGTCCGTAAACTGGGGCAAGAGAACCATGTCAGACGGAGCGACCTTGCAGAACAAGGGAGCGTTTATCTATGGCGGTGCCGTGGCATTGGAAACGGAAATATACCTGTCGGATGCAATAGCTTTGACCGCTTCCGTTAAGGAAAGGCTTGTTTGGGGCAACAGCACGGGACATTTCCACACGCAGTTTGGCATCGGCATGAAGTTCATCATCAACTAAAACAGTGAGCCTATGGACATCAATGAAATCAAACAAGTGCCTATTGTGGACTTTCTCTATGTTCTCGGCATTGAGCCTGTCAAGTACAAGGCTTCGGGACTTTGGTATCATGCGCCATACCGCAACGACCGCAATCCTTCGTTTCGGGTATCAACGGACAAGAATGTCTGGTATGACTATGGCATCGCCAGAGGTGGTGACATCTTCAACCTCGCAGGGGAGCTCATCAACAGCAATGAGTTTGTGGCGCAAGCCAAGTTCATATCTGAAACGCTTGGTGGCAGTTTCCCGACATCGTTTCCGCATTATCAAAGGATAGCGGAAAAGGCTGTGAAGGCAAAAGGCAATCACTTTAGTGATATTGTGGAAAAGCCTTTGAGTCATCCTGCTCTCAGACAGTACTTGCGTGAGCGTGGCATATCGGCTGACGTGGCGAGCCGTTTCTGCTGTCAGGTGGAATACCGATACAATGGCAAACAGTTCTTTGCTGTCGGTTTCAAGAACAACAGCGATGGCTACGAGATACGCAACCGCTTCTTCAAAGGTTGCGTGTCGCCAAAGGACATCACTCTCATTGGCAGGAACTGCAACGTCTGCCATCTGTACGAGGGTTTTATGGATTTCCTCTCTGCCGTAATTCTCGGTATTGGTCGTGGTGAGGATCATATTATCCTCAACTCGGTGGCTAATATGCAAAAGGTGCATCATCTTTTAGATGGCTATGCACAAGTGTACTGTCACTTGGACAATGACGAGGCAGGCGAGAATGCCTGTGTCGAACTGCAAAAGCGATATGGCGATAAGGTCATTGACCATTCGCATCTATACACAGGTTACAAGGACTTGAACGAGTACCTGATGAGCCATAAGACAAGAAAGTAACAATCATTCAAAAACATCAAGACAATGAAGAAGAACAATAAAATCAAGAAATCAGTGAGCGTGTTGGCATTCCTTTTCGTGTGTGCCGTGTCGGTAATCCTTTCATCGTGCAGCGATGAGCTGGACATTCAGCAGTCGTATCCGTTCAAGGTGGAGACGATGCCTGTGCCAAAGGACCTTGTGCGTGGACAGACCGTTGAAATCCGCTGCGAGTTGAAGGCGGAGGGAAAGTTTGACGGCACCATCTATACCATCCGCTATTTTCAGCATGACGGAAAAGGTTCGCTGAGAATGGAGAACGGAACGGTGTTCCAACCAAACGACCGCTATCTGTTGGAGAACGAGAAGTTCCGTCTTTACTATACCTCGGCAAGCACGGAGACACAGACGCTGACAGTGGTGGTAGAGGACAACTTCGGCAAGTCATACGAAATGGAGTTCAGTTTCAACGATACTGATGAGGAGGAAGAGTTTGCGATAAGTGCCAACAAACTCGGTAGCGTATGAGGTTGATGATATTGTTAGCCTTGCTTCTTGTGTCGGGCAGCTTGTCTGCCCAGACGCAAGGGGCGATAAAGCGAGTTTGTCATGTGTCACGTTTTGAGTTGGCTGTCGCCTGCATCAAGAAGTACGAGGGTCTGCACGGACCGAAGCACCATCCTTATGTCGGATATGGGCACAAGCTGTTGCCTGGCGAGAAGTTTTCTCCAAGAATGACGGAACGGCAAGCCGATGCCTTGCTGCGCTCTGACCTCAGAAAGCTGTGCGCCATGTTCCGTGGCTTCGGTCGTGACTCGCTGCTCTTGGCTACACTTGCCTACAATGTGGGGTGTGGAAAGGTGATGAAAAGCCGGATGTATGCCAAGATGCGAAGTGGCAACAGAAACATCTATCGTGATTATGTGGACTTCAAAAGGTGGAACGGAAAGATAGTGCCTTCCATCGAGCGAAGAAGAAAAATGGAGTATCTGCTCTTGTTTACTCCATAGTATAAGGTTTTATAAAAATAGGACAGTCCTTTTGATTGGGGGCTGTCCTTTGTTCTTTGCAAGCATCGCAGATAAGGAAAAAACGG
>NZ_QUCG01000121.1:0-5023 GCF_003473645.1 Prevotella sp. AM23-5
AAAATATCCAAATTAAGAGATGCCATTGTCGTTTTTGCAGACCTTATTAAGGCTGAACTTGGCAAAAATGAGCAGCGAAGCAAGTTCTTGGTTGATGCAGTTAAGCAGATGATACAAGGGAATGATGTTTCCTCAAAGGCATTGCAAGATAAACTTGAAGTGATGAACAAATCACCTCAAAAGAAACTTGTCACCCATCGCTTCGAGCCTACATCAAAGTATGTTCTTCTTTTCATTGGTGGCTTGGCTCTATCTCTTGTCATATCCATTTGGGGCAATCTAACCCAATGGCGAGAGTATCAAGCTTGGGAGGTAGCAGACTTGAAATATCGGGCATTGAAGATGGTTCTTCCATCTGACGACCCAAATGTTCGATACCTCGAAAAGCATTTTTCTGTTTGCCGAGATGAGAAAGTTATAGATGATGTAAGAAATCGTGTTGCTGCCTACGAGGATTCTATTCGCCATCATCATGAAATGGTTGAAATGGCTACTTATAAAGATAGTATAGCCAATAAGCTTTTGCAAGAATCAAATCGCATAAAACGTGCTATGAAAAGCTCAAAATAAAGTTTCTGGAAACTAACTAAACTAAATGAGAGGGAAATAAACTTAATACATTCCCCTCTCATTTATTTAGTGTAAACTTGCATTTAGGATAGTTTGAACACCCATAAAAAGAGCCATATCTTCCTTTGCGTAAAACTAACTGACCACCACATTGCGGGCAAACGCCTTGCCTTATTAAACTCTTTGCTCTATATTGCCTGTCGTAAACATTGTGTTCGTGCTGTCTTATTTCTTCCTTGTCAGCTATTGTGTAATATCGTTGAATAGTATTGACAATTCTATCTACTTGTGTAGCATTTAGAATAATGTCATGATATTGGGATATTGCCCAATTTAAATTACATCTGTTTACAACTATATGGTTACTGACATGAACTTTCAACTCTGCTGAATTATTGAAAACAACAATCGGAATTAACGGAATTGAGGTTACTGGGGTAAGGGGATTTTGTGTCTGCGACATTTCTGTTGTGCAAGAAATATGTACAATAAAATGAATTTTGACGCTTTGCAAGCAAAATCCCACTAAACCCTATAGGTTGCGGATTTGAGGATCATATCTTTTATGGTTCAACATTGCAGATTCTCTGTTGTGAGATGTGATTTATGACCTATCTCCTTATGAATTCGGACAGCAAAGAACAGTGTCATTAAAGTTGCAAAGACGTCGGCAATAGGCTGTGCATAAAGCACTCCATTTAGTTCCCAATACGATGGAAGCAGCAATATTATAGGGATAAAAAACAAACCTTGCCGTCCGATGTTTAGCAGAAGACTTTGCCTTGCTCTTCCGATTGCCATATATAGTGTGGAATACACAAATTGGAATCCGAAAGTGAAGAACATAATCGTATTGGCTCTAAGCGCAATTCTTGCTATTTCCTGCATTGTTTCGTCTTTACCGAAACAACTGATGATAGGAGAGGTAAAAATGACTATAAGAATACTCCAGAGCACACAAAACGAGGTTGAGAGTATCAGAGAACAGCACACCGCTTCCCTTAATCTTTGAAAATTGCCTGCCCCGTAGTTATAGCCTGCCATAGGTTGGAGTCCTTTTACAAATCCGAAGACCACGTTTGTTCCCAATGTGACGATTTTCAGGACGATACCCACAGCCGCAACAGCCTCTGCCCCATATTTCACAGCGGCTTTCTGCAACAAACAGATGGAAAGGGTCTGGAGTAGTTGCAAAAAGAGCATAGAGATACCAATCTTAATGATGTCTGCGTATATTCTTATCGTGGGAGCGAACAAGGCAAGAGATACTTTTACCTCTGCTTTCGTAAGGAAACGGATGTAAATAGCTGTCGTGATGATTCTTGAATGAATAGTTGCCCATGCAGCACCTTCCACACCCCAATTGAAAGTGTATATAAACAAGGGGTCTAATGCAACATTAACGATAGAGCCGATGATCATTGCCGACGCTGATGTCTTCGACGCACCTTGTGAAACAATGATATTGGACATGGACACATTCAATGTCCCTATGACACAACTGATGATAAAAAGCCTGCCGTAGGATTCTGCCAAACTTATCATCTCCTCGTTTGCTCCCATGAAAAGTAGGATGTCCGGCAGGAACGCATTGCACACAAGGGCAATGAGAGCTGCCAACATCACAGAGGTTATCACTGAGACGGAAGCGACCTGACTTGCCTTGACAACCTGTTTCGCTCCCAACAGACGGGATATATACACTCCGCCTCCGACACCGAACATCAGTCCTATCCCAAGAAATAACAACGATATAGGGAAAACAACCGATACAGCGGCGACAGGAAGAGTTCCAAGACGTGCAACCCAAAAAGTATCTACCACATTGTATATTGCCATAATCAGCATTGCGATGACAATAGGTATCCCCAATTTTGTCAGGGCTTTCATCATACTTTCTTCTCGCAAAATATTCATAGCGTTGTTCATCATTATAATCCGTATTTTTTTAAGTGAATAAAGTTCGCTGCAAAGGTACGGTGAAATACAAGCTTTCACAATAGACGGACAACGGTAATGATAGCACTATTCGTGGTAAGTCCTTCTGAAGAGCGTGGGAGAAACGCCTGCAACCTTGGTAAACAGCCGTGTGAAGTAGGAGTAATCGTTAAAGCCTAAACTATGTGCAATCTCTTTGATGGAATCTGTAGTATAGACCAATTGACGTTTAGCCAACAAAATAATCTCGTTTTGGATATGGTGGCTCACACTTGTCCCCAGAACAGAATTTACA
Source organism: Prevotella sp. AM23-5 (assembly GCF_003473645.1). Classification (NCBI taxonomy): domain Bacteria; kingdom Pseudomonadati; phylum Bacteroidota; class Bacteroidia; order Bacteroidales; family Prevotellaceae; genus Prevotella; species Prevotella sp. AM23-5. The sequence goes on from NZ_QUCG01000121.1 coordinate 2,804, forward strand.
GCTTCATTCAGGTAGGCAACGGTAATGTTCAGCCGCCCGGCATAGAATGATGGCGAACGTTTGCTTCGGATATTGCTTTCCAACAAATCCCGAAATTCCCATACTATTTCCTTGTGTCTGGTCACTGTCCCCTGCAATTTGGATTGAGCTATCGTTGCATTTACAATGTTCTCCACGACTAATCCTACAATGACGGTGGTCAGTCGCTGAACGACTGCTTTGGCAGATGGATTTTCCATGCCACTCAGTTTGCAGTCAAGAAGTGATAATAATAGTTTCTGTTCCGATATGTCGGATAGTTGTATTTGAGGGCGACCGTATCTCTCAAGCGTTCGTTTTTCCTCCTTATCCACCAATACCGAGTCGATAACCAGAAATTTTGCAGAAAGATTGGAAGCGTCGATGATACGATGCACCTGCCCGGGTAGAATGATAGCCAGACTTCCTTTCCCGAAAGTGTATTCCTCGAAATCAATATTCAGACAGCATTGCCCACCCTCTATGAAGCCAAAGAAATAATAATCGTCGGTATGAGAAAAAGCGTATCTGTCTGAAGATGCCGATGTCCGAGAGATGACGGTCTTCAGATAGACTCCGAAATCTGAGAGTTGTGAACTTCTATGGATGGGTAACCGAGACATATACCTTAATTCCGCAACACTATAAATTTTAACTTTTATAATACCCTGAGCAACAAAAAGTTGCTCAGGATTTTGCCATGTCAGAAATTTCACTTATCATACCTCCCCATTTGGGTGAAATTTATCTTTCTTGGTATTACCATGAACAAAATTATCACCTCGATGAGTATTTTCTCGAAACTTTTTGTTATCTTTGCAGCTGAATCTTCAACTGCATCTTTAAAGATATCCATATATTGGTCAAGTCCTGTATTCATGTAATATTGTATTTGTCGTGATCTACAAAGTTACTGAAAATCAGCGACTTGACCAACTTTTTACAGTTAAGTTTTCATAAGCATTTCTTAATATAAGTTATTGATTTACAGACGATTAAATATTAATTTAACGCAGTATTGATTAATAAAGAATATACTACCGCTGATATATGCGCAACAAATTGTGACGCTTGTGATTCATTTCCCTTGAAATCCTTAACAAATACAGCTAAGGTATAGCAGACCTTATTAGGCAGACATATATAGGCTACATCATTCTGAGCTGCAAGAATACCATTTTCATTGACAGAACCAGAACCTGTCTTATGTGCTATTACAACCCCTTCTTTATCAAGAAGTGGAGCTACTATCCTATCTATACCTGTTTTACATTCTTTCAATGCATTCTTAATGAAATCTTGTTTCTCATTACTGATAAGACTTTCTGTAAACAAACGATTCATCAACATTGCAGCACCAAGAGGAGATGTGTAATTAGAGTAAGCTTTGTCATGGTCAGCGGACATTTCCTCTTCTGTATAAGCTATCTGAAAACTCGAACGTGGTATGAGTTTCGCTATAAAACTGTCTGTTTGTGCAGTATTGAGCATATTCTTAAACATGATATTGCTTGCATTATTGTCGCTCTGGGAAAGAGTATAGCGCAACAGATCTCTTACTGTCAACGATATAACTGGTGCTGAATAATCTTTCATCATAGGGCTCCATGTCTTTGGATCAAGTTTTTCCCTATTTATCTTTACCAAGGTATCAAGGGAAAGGCCTTTTTTGTCAAAATCATTGCAAAGAGCTAATGCCTGATGAACCTTAAATACACTCATCATAGGATAAATGCTTTTATTATTAACACTAACCGTATCTGTGTTATTAATAATAACCGCCACACCAATTTCACCAGGACAAGCCGAGACAATCTGAGAAATGCTATCAGTCAAAACATCTGTTAATGGAGGATTCGCGCTACCTTTTGTAGCTGATTTATGGGACAATGAGAACACCAAGATGAAGATGCAAACTAAAGCTATACACAAAACTACGATTTGCTTTTTTCTGTTTTTTTTCATGTTTCTTAATTCCGCAACACTATAGTTTAACATTATTTATAAGTGCCTGAGCAACAAAAAGTTGCCCAGGATTTTGCCATGTCAGAATTTTCACTTACCTTAGTGTTGCGAAAAGAAGACAAGCAAAACTCTAATATGACATGGCAAAGATACAAATAAAATCTGAGAAACTCACTCCTTTTGGAGGAATTTTTTCTATTATGGAGCAATTTGATGCTCTTTTAGCTCAAACCATAG
>NZ_QUCG01000122.1:0-4899 GCF_003473645.1 Prevotella sp. AM23-5
CATTACTAATTGCCCGAACACTTTCTTTAAATAAGTTCATAGTTTCAACTGTATGTACAGTCTGAATGGTGCTGAAAGTTGTAATTCAACATTCAACAATCAACATTCAACATTACTTATACGTTTGCTTGTGTGCAAATACGTCATAACCCATTATCAGGTGGTTATTGCGGTGAGGTCCCACCTCTTCCCATTCCGAACAGAGAAGTTAAGCTCACTTGCGCCGATGGTACTGCAATGCAATGCGGGAGAGTAGGTAGCCGCCTTCTTTTATCAAGAGCCTCAGATTTCGAAAGATTTCTGAGGCTTTTTGTGTATCTAAAGATTTAAATTATGCATTATTATTTGAGTACATGGTGGAGATGGTTCAGACGCTGCGGCTATAGTCGCGGCTTTGGGGTGCAGTCGCCTTCTGCCTATAGCTTCATCCGTTATGTCATCAATGAGCATTATCCTTATTATGCATATCAGGAGCTGCAGGAGCAGTTTCCACAGCTTAACAGACGCGAACATAAGGTGGGACGTCTTCTTCTACGGCTCTCGAATCATTGGCAGCCCGTTATCAGATTGTGCAATCGTCATATCTTTGATGCTTATCTCCATGCGGGTTGTATGAATACTGAATCTTTCGAGATAGCTGATAGCTTATCTTTTTTGAATAAAAATGTCAAAACGATGGTGGTTGTTGATTTGGATAAACAGCCTATGGAGTTTGTCTTGAAGAATCTTCTTCCGCTTTGTCATAGTCAGGTGATGCTGGTTCTTCTAGGTAATCTTCATGCCAGGAAGACCTATTCATCATGGCTTCGTTTGCAGGAATCAGAGTTCTCTGGCATCACCTATGACCTCTATTATGTGGGTGTTGTTTTCTTTGATCATAAGATCTATAAGCAGCATTATCGGGTAAATTTCTAGAAAAAGAGCCCTTTCATGCAAGAAAGTAGTATGTTAGGTGAAAAAAAATGCCGAAAAACTTGTAGATAAAATAAATTTTATTACTTTTGCAGCCAAATTAGTAAGAACGTTAAATATTATAGCTATGTATTGGACACTTGAATTAGCTTCAAAGCTAGAAGATGCACCATGGCCTGCAACTAAAGAAGAGCTGCTCGACTATGCAACTCGCTCAGGTGCGCCTCTGGAAGTTCTGGAGAATCTGCAGGAAATAGAAGATGAAGGTGATGTCTATGAGAGCATCGAAGACATTTGGCCTGATTATCCTTCAAAGGATGACTTCTTATGGAATGATGACGAGTACTAATCGTTCATCGATTACGATTATCAGTATAAGATAATGGAAATGAGCCATATAGGTGATTTCTCCGGAAATTCCTATATGGCTTTTTGCCGTCTTTTACCGCCAATTTTACCGTTCTAATGGCCTTATTTTACATAATTAAATGATCAATAATCGGTATATCCTGAAATTCTTTCTTTTCTGATCGGTTAATTTCATCTTTTCTTCTCTTATTATTCTCCTTACTTCATACTAAAATCATCTGAAGTTTATAAAAAAGGAGTGATATGATAAACTTTTCTACTATCTTCGCGTACATAGTGCCATAATTAATAAAAAGGTATTTTAATATGGGAAGAATTTCAAGACTTTATCCGAAAGGACGATTGAGACTGCGTATACCAAAGATGGTGCAGTCTGGTAAAAAGTATCCATTGTATATAGAATACAATTGGCATGCTGATTCTATTCGTAAATCAACTGGTATAAGTGTGTCAGTAAAGGAATGGAATGAGAAAGGCTATTGCGGTATTGGTGAAATACGTGCCACGACTGATATTGACTATAAGTATTATAATCATGCTCTTCATAAGCGTATCGAAGACATAGATGTGAAGATACATAAGTATTATGAAATGCATCAACATATTACTTGTGATGTGATTCGATCTTTTCTCGAAGACAATGACAATGCTTTGCGACCTGATGAAGGAAAAGACTTCATAGAGTTTGCTAAAGAGTTGATGGAAAAACGTTATGAGAAAGGTAAGATAGGTTTCAGTACTTGCAAGAATGGTATTTCATATCTCAATCAGTTTGAGGAATACCTGTTGCTTGAACACAAAGGTACACATGGTGAGCATAAGGAATTCATTTATGTCTCAGATATTAGTGAAGACTTATTGCTTGATTTCCGTAAGTATCGACTCTTGGCAAAAAAGAAAGCAACAACAGTCAACAAGACTCTATGTCCGATTCTTCAGGCGTGTGAATATGCTTGTCAGTTAGGTTATATCTCTCATCAGCTTAATGCTTCTCTCCAGGACTTGTATATGAAAGAAGAGGACCGGCTTGATGAAGAAGAGAGGAATATCAAGTATCTCACTGAAGAGAGACTTGCTGAGTTAGTTTCCGTTTATAATACCATCGAACAACCTCGACGAAAAGAGTTTTTGGAGATGTGGCTGTTTGCCTTCCATGCTTGCGGTATGCGAATGGTTGATGTGATGACGCTCCGATGGAAAGACATTGATTTCAACAAGAATTTCATCAGTAAAATACAAGTCAAGACGAGAAACCGAAACACCATACCTTTGAGTGAACCACTCATTCGTATTCTTGAAAAATGGAAGGGTAGAAACAAAGTCTTTGTTTTTGATCTATTGCCAGAGAACTTCGATATAAATGACCATGAGGCGATATACCGTCGTAGAAATTCCTGGAATAATACCATCAATACTTCGCTTCGCTGTATATCTCATGATTTAAAATGGAATCAAGACTTGACTTTCCATGTATCAAGACACACCTGGGCAGTTTTAGCGCTTGCACACGGAGCTGAAATCAGTGAGATAAGCAGATTGTTAGGTCACGCTTCAACAGGCGTCACAGAGCGAGTTTATGCAGAATTCTTGCCAGACAACCTTGCGACTGTAGTAAGCAAACTTGGCTTCTGCTTCATTCCTGATATGAATGCCAAACAAAAGAAGGTGTTATCACGCTAAACAGAGTGATACCACCTTCGATCAAATTTGTAGCCTTTATAGTCGAAACTATCAGAATATCTTGTAGTCCTTGCCAGTAAGATTAGAAATTGGCTTGAATAAACGCAATAGAATGAGCCCTATCACGATAAATGCTATTCTGACTATTACTGAACCACCCATAGTAAAACCGTGCCATACGAGGAAAATGGGTGAGCACATGAGGGCTACGATGATTAGGCACATTAGAGCTGCTAGAAATGTTTTTGGTCCCATACGTCAATAATCTAATGGAGCTATGAAATGATCATCAGGCAGGTCGTGAAAATACTTGCCATCTGCATCATTAGTCACATATGTTTCGTTTTCTGGATCTTCTGTAGCGAAATAGATTTCCAAATCCTTGAAACGATTTTTGAGAAGAACGCGGAAGTCAGTAATCAATGCGAGTTCTTCCGCTTCTATATAGAGAAAGCCTTCTGAAAGTTCGCATTTCTTGATATTACCACAGAGATTGCAAGTCCCATAGTCCACACCAAGAGCTAAGATGATGTTTCCTTCCCAATCATCGGCCTCGTCTTCTTCCATAGCAGGGCGTTCTTTCTGTATGAAAGTCTGATAGAGGTCATATATCTCTTGCAACTCTTCTTGTTTTCCCACAATGTGGTAGCGTACTTTTATATTATGCATTTGGGATGCAAAGATAGCTAAATCTGATTCCATGTCTTGTCAATCGATTTCACTACTGTCCAATAAAAAAGGGCAATTCGATCTTTGAAACAGTTGAATTATAGTCTTTTATGCAGTATTTTGCAATGAAACGGACTTGATTTTGTACAATAGTTCGTTAATAATTCAATAATGTGCTAAGCAGCTATACGCTGTAAGCACGAGAGATCTTTGAAAATCTTGCTAATTAAAGTTCGGTTCGGGATGTACCCGCATGCTTTAAAAATTCGTCTCACCAGATAAATGTTGGTCATCAGTGACTTGAATGAAGACATAGAATATTCCATTCCCATCTCCTTCATAGTTACCTTGGCAACATTTAGTGATGTGAACGAAGCATTGAAAGCAAAAGCGAGTTTCCACTTATCGCGAGCCTGGCAGTCCATAAGACCAGTATAGCCTTTGGCGTCACGAAAGCAAAATTCGATCTGGAACCTGGTTCTATAATAAAGAAGTACCTCTTCACCCGAAAGTGAGGTGTCTGTAGAGAAGAATAGTTTCTTCTTGCCATTCGGCATCTGCCAGATGACAAGTCTAACTTTACACTTGAGTGCCTTGGAATAGGCAATCAAAGTATAAGCTGTTCCTTCTATATCTTTCATCTCCATCTTCTTCATTCGAGTGAGGTCAAGATTCTTCATATCAATCTTGCCATCCTTGGTCTTGGGGCGACCACGTTTTCCAGTACGTGGACCAGTATAGACATAAAAGAGACAAGCATTGTCACGAAAGCGGCTTATCAAAGAGAAACCTTCTTTCTTTATCCTATTAACAAATGTACTTGTAGAGAAGTAAGTATCTGCAACTATGAGGGTTGAGAGTTTAAGAAGTTCCTTGCGGTAACGCTTAATGACGCTGATATAGAAATCTACCATAGTCTTGTTTCTAAGACTCAGTTCTTTATTATTTAGCGACTGGTGGGCTCTTAACATCATGCAGTCTTTGGTATCAATATCAATGAGTCCAATACCCATGATTTCGAGACCATGTTTAACAGACTGAGCACATCCTGACCAAAAACGACCGATATGTGGTGTTTTCTTGCCAGCTTTACTGATGTAGCTGGGATCAATGGCAATAGCCCATCTTCCCTGTTTACCCAAGAAGCGCTTGGCAAGTGAGACATTAAGTTTGAGCCAATCAATGCACTTCGACTTTTTCAAGCCGAATGCGTTGCGATAGGTTTGCTCAACATGCAAGCCATACCTCCCCATTTGGGTGAAATTTATC
>NZ_QUCG01000123.1:0-983 GCF_003473645.1 Prevotella sp. AM23-5
ATTACATAAGAATTAACAGAGTATTGATCACATAAATAAGAGAGATTATGAAGAAGATTTTAGATATGAAGAAGATGGGTGCCTTGGCACTCGGTTTGATGGCTTTTGCTCCTGCTGCCATGGCACAGGACGAGGTAGAAACTTCTATCGGTGCTGATATCGTAAGCCAGTACTACTGGCGTGGTCAAGATTTGGGAGCCGTTTCCCTGCAGCCTACATTGGGTATCGGATATAAAGGTCTGTCTCTTACTGCTTGGGGAAGTGTAGGTCTTTCTCAGCCGGAAGATACCAAGGAGTTTGATCTTACCTTGGCATACGAGACTGGTGGTTTCCATATCGGCGTAACCGATTACTGGTTCAACTCTCCTAACGAGAAGTATTTCGCTTACAAGGCTCACGAAACTTCTCATGTTTTCGAGGCAAATGTAGGTTATGACTTCGGTCCGCTTGCCTTGAACTGGTACACCAACTTCGCCGGCAACGATGGAGTCAACAAGGATGGCGACCGTGCTTATTCATCTTATCTCGAGGCTACCGCTCCATTCAAGTTGGGTGGTTGCGACTGGGAGGCAAGCATTGGTGCTGTTCCATTTGCCACCACCTTCTATGGTGATGCCAACGGTTTTGCCGTAACCCACGTAGGTGTCAAGGCTACCAAGGATATCAAGATTACCGATTCCTTCTCTGTTCCTGTCTTTGCTCAGGTAGCTGCTAACCCTAGCACAGAGAAAGCTTATCTGGTAGTAGGTTTCACCCTGCAGCCATAACCCCGTACGCCCTGAAAGGGCAGAAGCTCCTAGCCCAGGGCAGTCGCCCTGGGTAATGTTGGCAAAAAAGTCGCCCTGAAAGGGCAAAAGCTTTCAATTTCAAAGCTTTTGCCCTTTCAGGGCGACTTTTTGTATTGTTCTAAAACCCAGGGCGTTGCCCTGGGCTAGGAGCTTCTGCCCTTTCAGGGCGTATTGGATATGACTTATGATAAACCC
>NZ_QUCG01000123.1:993-4883 GCF_003473645.1 Prevotella sp. AM23-5
TGACTTATGATAAACCCTCTTTCTCTAGATATTACAGGTTGTTCAGTAAGTCTGCCTTGCCATCATTGATCAGCTTGATGACCAACTCTCCGAAGAGGGTGTTCTGCCATGCGAACCAAGGACGGGTGTATTTAGAAGCATCGTCCTTGTGGAAAGACTCATGGATGAATCCCATACCGGCATCCGTATTCAACAGCATCTTCATGCAGAAGCGGATCTCGTCATCGCTCTGTGCGGTGAAGCACTTCATCATGATAGACATAGGCCAAGGCATGTCGTAACCGATGTGTGGACCACCGATACCTTCGCCAGCCTTGCCACGGAAGAAGCAAGGATTGTCCTCACTCCAAACGAAACGGCGGGTGTTCTGGTAGATAGGGTCGTTCATAGGAACATCACCCATATAGCCCATACCCAGGAGAGAAGGAACGTTGGAATCGTCCATCAGGAGCTGGTTGCCGAAACCATCTACCTCGTAAGCATAGATCTTGCCATACTTAGGATGGTTGTAGATAGCATACTTCTGCAGAGCAGTATGTACCTCATCGGCAAGACTGCTGCAATCCTGCGCAATCTTCAAGGCTGCATCTTTCTTTGCCGCATCCTTCTCTGCCACGTGCTTCAATATCTCTGCTGCCTTGTTCATGGAAGAAACTGCCATGAAGTTGGATGGAATCAGGAATGGAAGGATGGTGGCATCATCAGAAGGACGGAACATGGAAGCAATCAGTCCTACCGGTTTTACCGGAGCACCGAAGCCGTCCCAACCGATGGTATCGAAGGCACGGTCAGAAACACGGGTAAAGTGATAAGCCTTGGCTGTCACCTTGCGCTGCTGCTCGTGGAAGGTCTTCAGGATATTCTCGATAGCCTTCATCCATACTTCGCCAAAAATAGAGTCATCGCCTGTTACCTTCCAGTACTCGTAAGCCAGACGGATAGGGTAGCAGAAGGAGTCGATCTCATATTTGCGCTCGAATACATCCGGCTGCATCTTGGTGCGGTCTTTCTGCCAGCCGGCACCGGTAGGACCGTCATTGAAGGCGTTGGCGTAGCGGTCGATGTTGATGCACTTCAACTGGCGGAGAATCACGCCCTTCAGCATCTTCTTCAACTTCTCGTCCTTGTTGGCGAGGGCTACGTAAGGCCATACCTGGGCACCTGAGTCGCGGAGCCACATGGCTGGAATGTCACCGGTATATACGAATGTATCATCATCACCATTTTCGAGCACACGGTAGTGAACGGTACTCTCCAGGGTGTTAGGATAGCAGTTGGCAAACATCCAAGCCAACTTTGGATTCTTCTTCAGGAGTTTCTGTACTTCCTTGATCTTCTTCTCTACAGCTGTAGAAGTGAAGAGACGGTCCTCTACAGGAGGACGCTTTGACTCGTATTTGCCATTCACTGGGGTTACCACCTTGGTATAGCGTGCATGCACATCTACCTCAGCATTCTCCTGAGCCATAGCGCTCATGGAGGCAAGAAGAGCCAATGTTAAAATAGTCTTTCTCATTATATTTATATTTTTGTTAGTTAGTGCTTGATTCTTATGGACGGTCGGCAGGACGGGTTCCCCACTTCGATGGCTGGTTGCCCATCTGCAGTTCGAGGGTGCCGCCCTTCATGATGTCGTTATACATGATGTATGACTTGCTGTATGGCTTGCCGTTCAACTTCACAGACTGTACGTACATGTTTTCCTTGCTGTTGTTCTTGCAGACGATGTTGAAGGTCTTGCCCTTGCCCACGTTCAGTTCTGCCTTGTCGAAGATAGGACTGCCGATGATGTACTTGCCGCCGGCTGGCTCTACCTGATAGAGACCTACGGAAGAAAGCACATACCATGCTGACATCTGGCCTACATCCTCGTTGCCGCTCAAACCGTCAAAGTCATCCTTGTACATCTCGTCCAGTGTCTGTCTGAGCAGACGGGCAGCCTTCCAAGGCTGACCTACATAGTTGTACATGTAGAGAACATGATGGCTAGGCTCGTTGCCATGAGCATACTGACCAATCAGACCAGAGATGTCAGGAGAAGCATTGGCACCCATCTCACCGGTAACGATGAAGAGAGAGTCGAGCTTGGTCACAAACTTCTTTTCATTGCCGAAGAGCTTTACGAGTCCGTGAACATCATGAGGCACCAGCCAGGTATATTGCCATGCATTTCCCTCGGTATAGTCATCTTCACGATGCTCGGCAGAGAATGGGTTGAAAGGAACGCGGAACTTGCCGTCGGAACTCAGACCGCGCATAAAGCCGGTCTCCTTGTCGAAGTACTTGCTGTAAGCCTTTGATCTGTTCTCGAAGTACTTGGCATCTTCCTTCTTTCCCAGCATGCGAGCCACCTTTGCCACACAGGCATCAGCCAGCGCATATTCCAAGCCCTTGGCAACGGTTTCCTTGGTAGGCTCCTTGTCGTATGGCAGATAACCGTGCTTCTTGAGCAATCCCATACCACGCTCATCGAGCATAGCCGACTGCTTCAAGGCTTCGTAGGCTCCTTCCTTATCCTTTACATAGCCCTTCAGTACCATATCGGCAAGAACCGGAATGCCAGGGTTGCCCACCATACAGTTGGTTTCGTTACCCATCAGATGCCATACTGGCAACTTGCCCTGCTGGCGATAGATATTGATGAAGGTGCTTGCCATATCTGGCAACATGTCGGTATGTATCATGGTCATCAATGGATGAGCAGCACGATAGGTGTCCCAGAGTGACAAGGTGGTATAATTGGTGAAGTTGCCGTCATAGACCTTGCCGTCGGCACCGCGATACTGACCGTTGACGTCTGAGAAGACAGATGGAGCGGTCATGGTATGATACATGGCTGTGTAGAAGATGCGGCGGGAGGTAGAATCGCTGGTCTCGATATTCACCTTAGCCAATTCCTTGTTCCAGGCTGCATCTGCATCTGCTACTACCTGGCGGAAATCCCAGCCCGGAATCTCTTTCTCCAGGTTCAGCTTGGCATTCTCTGCACTTACAGCGGACATACCGGTCTTTACCAACAATGGCTTGGTGACGTCAGCTGCGGTAATCAGCCATCTGCCGGTGCCCAGTGGCTTCACGGTAACAGGTTGAGAGAATTCTGCGAAGAAGAATGCCTTCTGGTCGTTCGCCCATCCCTTGGAGAAACGGTGACCAGCCACGGTGGTAGCTGTGGTGTTATCTACATTGAAGTCCTTGGCTCCATCCCAGCCGATACCCTGCTTCAGGTCGAGTACCAGCTGTGCCTGCTGTGCATCAGCACCGAAGGTATAGCGCTGGAAGCCGGCACGCTGGGTAGCGGTCAGCTCCACCCATACATTAGGCTGTTGCAGTTTGACTGCATAGTATCCAGGGCGCACGTTCTCGTTGTCGTGACTGAACTTGATTTGTTTCTGGTTGCCATCTACTACGGGCAGGAATGCCACGTCGCCCAGGTCGCCGATACCGGTACCGCTCAGGTGCTGGTGTCCGAAACCGATGAGGATGGAGTCAGAATGATGATAGCCGGAGCACCAGTCCCATCCGCGGGATGGTTCTGTAGGACCTAACTGGACATATCCGAACGGAACGTTGGCTCCGAGGAAAACGTGTCCATGTCCACCTGTTCCGATTCGAGGGTTGACAAACTGAGTTAGCTTGCCCGACTTAGCCTGTTGGGCAAGCGATACCTGAGAGTAGCCGCCGGCTAATACGCAGGTCATCATTAAAAGATTTATAATTCTCTTTCTCATAATGCTATAGTAACATCTACGGAATAATTGAATAAATTAGGTTATTTGTAATAAAACTAATAATACTGCAAAGATACGAAAAAAATGGGAAAAACGGCACAATCCTATATATTTTTTAACTAAACTTTCATTGTCCTTAATTCCGCAACACTATAATTTAAC
>NZ_QUCG01000124.1:0-3999 GCF_003473645.1 Prevotella sp. AM23-5
AATTATAGTGTTGCGGAATTAAGGATTATCATAAATAGAATCTACAATGCCACCAGTTTTTGACTCTGTTTTCTCCATACCATGCTCTACGGTATAAGAAACATCAATATATTCATAATCACTACCTTGCTTTCCATAAGGCTTCATAACAGAAGAAGTATATTCCTCATACATTCTTGAAATTCTTCTGTTTGCAGCTTTCACCTTAAAAAAGCCATTAAACAAGTATTTTTCCAATTCGTCGATAGAACTATTGCTGAAAATTTTCACAGCATAATCCATTTCTTTATAGTCCTTTTTAAGACTTTCCGCATGTTTTTCGCCACTTTCACTGGAAATCAATTCTACACAAGGATACATTCCATCCAGCAAAAATGCCAAACAATCATCGTATTGGGTGTTCAATTCTGTATAGCCATACTCCTTGAATAGTTCTCTCGCCTTTAAAAAATATGATTTATCTATGCACATAATTTCTTATTTTTTTATATATAGAACTGCATTACGAACAACTTTCGACTCTAACTCAATTCCGACCTTTCCTTCATTAATCGAATCAAAATTCTTATGTTCAACTTGAATACAGAGTATTTTTGTTGAATGAAATCTCTTATTCACATCCTCAAAGTAAATGGAATCCCCTACAGATATGTTTGTTTCATGAATTTCTACACAAGCAACGGTCATATCATTGAAATAATTATATGGTTTTCCCAAGACTTTGAAATTTGAATGAAAATTAACAATACCAGGAACAAGCAAGGCTTTCCTCGCCTCTTCCTTTGTTATAACACTATTTTGTATCTCAAAATATAGATTAAACAACTGATACGTATAAGCCATCGCCCTATACGAATATTCTGCATCTTTTATCTGATGAGCAGTGAAAGGAGGCATCTGTCGCTTAAGAGGTTCTTTGCCTCGTTCATTATTTACTATATACAAGGAGTGTACCTTGCTATATTTTCCTTCATGCACACGGCGAGTCTCTATCTTTGAAATCTGTGCGCATTCATTATCTTTAGAAGTACCATGAAGACCTTTTACCTCTATGATTAAGAGTTCATTATTATCCAGCAGGACTTGCAAGTCTTCCTCAAAATCCTCGCCTTCCTTGACTGTAGCATCCATAGACTTTACATTTCTAAAGTCCAACCACTCCAAGAAAATCTTCACATTATTAACTAAATTTTCTCCAGTTTCTGTCAACATAGAATAAAGAAAATTGTGTTTCTTTTTTATCTTTACAATAGACTTATCCTTCTGTTTGACGATGTCTTCATATTGCTTTAGAGCTTCCTCCTTTTCTCTATTTAACTGAATAATCTCAGGTAGCACATAATTATCATTTTCCAACCAAGGGTTCTTCGTTTGCAAAGGGAACAATTCCGAAAAATGCTTATAAAGACATTCTGTAAACAACCTTTCCAACAAAACTTTCTTATCATCTATCTGAGGCAACATAAATGTTACAGAACTATTCCTCTTATTATAATAAGCATAAGAAATGATTTCATCTTGCTCATTGAATAAAAGAGGAATAAAATTTTCATCAAGTTCTTCTTTATATGAACCAGGTTGATTAAAGGTTGGATGTTTAAATGTTTGAGAATATGATAATTGTTCCTCGATTCCAGAGAACAAAGCATATGCTAGCATATATTCATCATTCAATTTAACTCTATTGCCAGTCAAGACGTTTTTAGTAAAATTCTCAACACATTCATAATTTGAAAAACGACCTACGCTTTTAATATATCCGTCAGTTTTAATGCAACTATAATCAACGTAATATTTTGCAGATTGGAAAAACACTTTAATCATTTTTCCTTTTTTCGCATTCAAACCATTTCCTATTAAACGGCAGGCAAAAGGCAATGGGTCAAACACATTCTGTGGTTTACTCAAACATAAGCACTTATATATATCGTTTGCATCTGATATAGCCTTCTTTCCCTTGTGTTTTGATATATCATAAGGTATTATCTTTGAATTTGAGGATAAATCTTGAATAATCATAGAATATTCATGAAGATTCCGTGGAATATTAAATGGCATCGCTATTGGCAATCTATCCCAAGAACAATCAAGATTTCTTGCATCTAAAGAAGGTTCTACCTTATAATCATAAACATCTAATAGTTCCTTTGTAAGGTAATTAATTACACCTTGTGGCATATCTACACAAAGAACACGTGTTTTTAAATCATCCATATTGTATATTTTAACAAAAGATTCGCAAGAGAATATTCACAAACGAAACTTTGATACATAATTACTCTTAGTTTTAATGGGCATTACCCATAAGACTGTATATCACCATTACAGCGTCCCCACTATATTACAAGTAGTTACACATATAAGTTTTTGAAAAAAGTTATTTTTGTCCCCCATTGCAGTATCGCTCTGTGCTTGTCGTTGCTCGAATCCCTCCGTTCAATGGTCTTTACCCCCCTTCATTTCCCCCGTTTGCGGGGGGACAGAAACCCTTTAGCCAAAGGGAGCTCCACATCCTAACCAAGCCTTCCCTTCTCAGAAAGGAAGGATGTAACCGCCCTCCGATGCTCAGAACCGCTACGCTTTAGGGTTGGCGGACCAATCAAAGGTCTCGCCAGGTTGTGCGGAATGGGACCGCATGGGGACGGCGAAAAATATAAGTTTTTTTAATTACTCCGACAGATACTTAACTATCCAAGGTTTCAACTCAGGAATGTCAACTTCTATTGTGTCCCAAAGGCTTTCGGGATCTATTGTATAATAGCCATGCACAAGGACATGTCGCATCCGTTCTATCTGACGCCAATTTACATCAGAATGAGATTCACGAAATTCTGTTGAAAGCATATAGACAGCCTCGCCTATTACTTCCACCAATTTGGTAAAGCCATAAAAGATGAGCTTATTCTTCTTGATATCTTCAAAAGTATATTGAGCATGAAACTCCTCTATACTTTCTATCGCTTCAAGAATATGCTCTAACCTTCCCCTATCTCTAACTTTTTCTCTCATAAATCAAGAATTTATCTTGGTTGGCTGTTTCTTGAGCAAAAGGGAGGAGACGATTAGCCTCTACTATATCCACCTTGCGATGAAGCAAGTCTTCCAAATTCAACATAATACCTGCTATTTTCATCAGAGAAATTCGATTATGCTGACGATCATACTCTACAAGAATGTCTATGTCACTATCAGTAGTTTCTTCACCTCGTGAGCATGAACCAAAGAGCCAAGCCTTTGTTATTGGCTGGCTACCAAAGAAATCTTGTATCTTTGGAATCATATTTTGTACATTTTTACTAATCATAACAGCGTAATTTTATTGTTTTTAATGGAGCTTATACTCCATTTCTCTGTTCATTGTGCAAATATAAGGGTTTTCGGTGAAACTACCAAATTTTTGGGGGAGTTTTTGATTCTTGCTCTAATCTCCCCCAGATTAAAGTATATCACCAATACTGCGTCCCTACTATATTACAAGTAGTTACACCTTTTCTATCTTTTGGAAAAAGTTATATTTTGTTCCTCATTGCAGTATCGCTCTGCACTTGTCATTGCTCGAATGAGGAATATTGTTTATTCTACTTTTGAGAGGATTACCTCTGGAGAAGTACCCATCAGGGTTATAGCGGAAATCTTATGACCGCCATTGGCATTTAATGAATGACCACAGTGATAGAGGCTGTCTTTGCGACAGTTGGATTTTTACTATTTTCAATTGTCGCAAAATTTGCGCCTGTTGGGTCAGAAGCTAGCTCTTCATGAAGAGCATTGTTGATATGCTTACCTATAGTCTTGATATCACGACCAAATAACTGCGCCATTTGTTGACGATTGAGCCGAACCGTATCTTGATCCAGTTTCACCTCCAACCTAATACTTTCGTCTGGTTGATAGAGTACTATCTGAGATTTATCAGTGGTTGCCTGTATTTTGCTATTTTCGTTTGCCATAATCATACATTTTTTCGAATCCCTCCGTCTCCCTTTAGCCAAAGGGAGC
>NZ_QUCG01000124.1:4009-4463 GCF_003473645.1 Prevotella sp. AM23-5
ACTTTCGTCTGGTTGATAGAGTACTATCTGAGATTTATCAGTGGTTGCCTGTATTTTGCTATTTTCGTTTGCCATAATCATACATTTTTTCGAATCCCTCCGTCTCCCTTTAGCCAAAGGGAGCTCCACCTTTCTCACCAAGTCTCTCTTCAATAGTCTTTACGACCCCTTCGGTTCCCCTTCTAGGGGACAGAAACCTCAGGAACGAGAGGATGTAACCGCCCTCCGGTGCTCGGAACCGCTACGCTATAAGGTTGGCGGACCATCAAAGGTCTACGCCATGTTGTGCGGGATGGGACCGCCGGGGGTGGAATGGGGACCGCATGGGGACAGATTCCAACAAAGGTTCGACTGGTTGTGCGGGAAGGGAGCGTAGAGGGAGTGTTTAAATTTGTGAAAGGGTTTTAACTGCCGGATACAGCTCTGCTTCCCCTGAGAAGAGGTAGCTTCCCGA
>NZ_QUCG01000125.1:0-4332 GCF_003473645.1 Prevotella sp. AM23-5
ATTTGAAAATATGATGAAACAAGCATTTGCAGCAACGAATAAGCCTGTCACTATTGCAGCGTCTCTTTGCATCCATGATGCTCCACTGACGTACAGACTTACTGATTCACTGTCGTACTGTCGTATGGAAATGATGAAGCATTGCAACAGTTCAAGGTCTCCATAATGGAGCAATGACCGATAGACATGGACATCAAAGTGTTCATATCTTTGAATTGGCAGGAAATCATAGAAACGAGTAATCAACAATTTAAAAAGTTAACGATATGAGTAAGACAAGATTTGTTGCGTTCGCAACACAGAAAGGCGGAATAGGAAAGTCCACCATCACGGCTCTTGTAGCCAACTACTTTCACAATGTCAAGGGTTACAATGTGGCGGTCATAGACTGTGACGAGCCACAATACAACCTTGCAGACCTGCGAGACGAGGAACTGGAACTCATCAAAAGTAGCGCCTATTTCAAGGCGCAAGCCTGTGAGCATTTCAAAAAGCTGGGCAAGAAGTCCTTCAGCGTAACGAGAAGCAATGCTGTCAATGCGCTTGACGACGCAGAGACAGTGTTGAATGAAACAGAGGTTAAACTTGATTTCATCTTCTTTGACATGCCTGGGACTATCAAAAGTGAGGGCGTCATGAAGACCTTGTCTCAGATGGATTACATCTTTGTACCCGTCAGCGCAGACCGCTTTGTTGTAGAAAGCGCAATGAGCTTCATGCAGTTGTTCCACGACAACTTTTTGACACAGGGCTGGTCGGTCACCAAGAAACTTGCTTTCTTTTGGACAATGGTTGACAAACGAGAACGAACGAGTTTGTATGATGTATATGAAGGTATGTTCAAGTCTCTCGACTATTCGGTTCTCAACACACGACTGCCAGACAGCAAACGTTTCAGAAGAGAGCTGTCGGAGAACAGAAAGGCAGTGTTCCGTTCCACCATCTTTCCATCAGACCTAAACCTGTTGCGAGGGAGTGGCATCAAGGAGTTGTCCGACGAGATTTGTGAAATCATAAAGACATGAGCCTATGGTAAGCAGAAAAATCAACACTGACGCAATAGATGAAAATCTGCTCATTGCCTCTATTGGCAAGAGCAAGATTGGCACGACAACAGCATCCATTCTTGACGGAGCTTCCCAATCCCAAGTGAAAGATACTGAAGAGAAAGAAGAGGTTGGCAGGAAGTCCCAATGCTCGCAGACCGATAAGTCGCCAATTTCACGCAAGCCTCCCAAGGCTTCTTCGGAAAGTTACGATTCGGCATTCTTCAAGCGAAACGAGATAAAGACTCGTCAATGCGTTTATATCAGCCGTGAGATACACAGGAGAATTTCAAGAATAGTCAGTGTGCTCGCAAAGCATGAGTTGACAGTCGGTGGTTACATCGACCTTATTCTTGAGAGACATCTTGAAGAGAACCAGGAAGAAATCAACGGCTTGCTGAGAAAAGAGATAGATGACTGGAATGTATGACAAATAAAAAGGAATAAGCATGACAATGGAAAGTATATTCATGATAGTTTTGGTTGCATTCAATGTCTGGACTATCTATTTTTACAACAAGTTGCTCCTTGAAGTTGCGAACAATAAGGAAGAAGAGGAAAAGCCACCCATCGACCCGATGGCACTTGTAGGCAAAAGCCTTTTCAAAGTGTCCCAACTGCGAAAGAAAGAAGAAACGGTACAGAAGCAAACTGAGTCAGAGCCTGTGTCTGAGAATGACGTGACATTCGAGGATCCACCAAAGAACACGGCAAGGATTCCTGATGAACTACTGGATGATGTGTTTACAAATGTCCGCATAGAAGATTTCGGTGTGAAGTATTCAGACGATGAGGACGATGCCGATGTACCGCAAGCAAAAGGAACAAGTTTTGAGGACATAGATACAGCCGTGAAGACGGTCAAGGCTTCAAAAGCTACGGACAAGGAGAAACGACATGCAGGAAAGGTCTTCCACGAGATGGATGGTAACCAATTCTATGAGAAATTCATGGAGAACAGCGAGGAGTGCAAGAAGAACATCCATGATTACGTCACCTTCTACTTGCAAACTCACAAGATTGTAGAGATTTCCAAGCCAAAGAAAGAGTTTAAGGTGTCAGACAGTATAGAGGACTTCAATATCCTCGACTTTGTATAACAATTTAATAAGGAGAATTATGGAAAGAACAGAAGAGAACAATGCAACAAAGGATAGATTTGCACATGTGGGCAAAATATTCTCGGAAATGGACAGCGAAAAGCTACAAGCTGAAATCGCAGAACGCTCAAAGATTATTAAACGCAAAATAGATGCGTTGATGGAATTGCATATGTCAGGTATCTGACAAAAACTGTTGAGGTTGGATTTTCAATAGTCAACAAGTATTTCAATAGCAGAGAATTTGTATAACAATTAAAAAAATGATTATGGCAGACAAAACAAAAAACTGTGGTAAAGGACAACTCACTTCGACAGATGCCAAGGAGTTGTATGAGGCTTTCATGAGAAATTATGAAGAGACAATGGAGGAAGTTGGTAAACAGATTGACGCTTGTCTTGAAGAGACATTTCAAGACCGTACATCGTCAACTATTTCCGACAAGGAGGAGTGTTTTGATGAAGATGCAGCATATGAGAATTATGATGTGGGTGAATTTGAGCCAATCGACAGAATGGAGAAAGAGCGTGCTGAGCAGTATGTCGGTAAGTTCATGGCAAATGCAGGTTTTACCGCAAGATATGGCAGACATGTTGGCATCAGCGAGGACATTCATGAGCGTGTGACTAAATTTGTCAGTATCGTAGGCAAGGGAAAGATTTCCATTGCAAGTTATGTGGATAACATCATCAACGAACACTTCAATGCCTATGCAGCCGAAATCAAGGCTGCATTCGATGAAGGTCTCAAATCGTATCGCCTCTGACAATAAATTAAGAGTACGCTAATGAAAAAGAAAGACTACGGCTAAAATCTCAGTTTGCCACTGAATCCATAGGACGGCATCATGCCGCATTAGTAAGCAAAAGTGTCAATCGCCAGATGGGACTATCTCCCAAGGAACAGAAAAAAACGATTTATGAATAAAGGACAGTCCTTTTGATTTGGGCTGTCCTTTGTTATTCTGCAAGCATCGCAGATAAGGAAAAAACGGTTCTTTGCCACTTTCTTTCCGCTCCTCGGCTCATGAAGAAAGTGGCGGAACGAATTTTCATCGCTCCGCCTAAATTATAATAATGTGGTGTTATGTCGTTGCAACCATTCGTTGCTCTATAAGTCTTGCATTGCTGTTCACCAAGTTGATGATGTCGGCATGGTGCTCGGTGTCCTTGTTCTGTAGTCCGTGGCATTGTACGACTTTCATCTGTTCGAGAGAAAACTCCACGGTCTCAACCCTTTGTTCGGCTATTCTTGCAGAGAAGATGATGCAGTCGGGATTGAGTGAATAGTTTGTACCGCTGCCTACGCAATGATGCATCGCCTTGCCCTCAAGAACGTGCTCCCTGACGCTTTCAAGCATTCTCACCACGATATTGCCGTCCGTGAACATCAAACCGAAGAAACGGCTCTTCATTTCCTTGAATTTGTCCTCGTTCTTCAATGCCTTGCGTATCTCCTCCTCGGTGCGCTCCTTTTCTTTCTTGGCTCTGATTTTCTCGGATATTCTGTCGTGCTCGGCTTCAAGGTTGTCGGGGCAAATGTAATGTGGACTTCTGATGTCTTTGCCCATTTCTACCAACATACAGATGTAGTCCGCCCATTTGCCGATGTCTGTAATAAGGTAATGGTTGCGGTTGGCTATCTTGTAGGCATTCCAACAAGTTTCCAAGTGCCGTGGGTGGTCTATGAAGTGGCGGACGTGTCCGTAACGACATTGTTTCATCATCGTTTCGATGCGGTGGTCTGTCAGCATCGCCTTGAATAATGTAAGCGGTTCGATGCCGTGAAACGCTCCGTCAAAGCCGTTGCGCCATATCTGAGGAATGACTTTCATATCGGGGCATACCGGAAATGAAGCAATATGCTGATAGGTGGTGTTGTCCCTGCGCAGTTCAATGTCGGAGTCGTAGCAGAACGTGTCCATATAGATACCCATTGTGCGCTTGCGTGCCATAACCTCCACCTTGCCTTTTTCGTTCATCCAATAGCGTGCCACCTCCCAACAATAAATGTCTGCCTTTTGTCCCTTGCGGTAATAGGCTTTCATCTGAAATGCTCGCATAAGTTGTAGTCCCTTGCGCTCGGAGAGTACACTGAAATAGGTAGAAGACATTGCCTTCTGTCGCTTGGTGCGCTGCACTTCCAACTTTGCCTTACACTTCGGGCAGACACATTTGTCCGCATC
>NZ_QUCG01000126.1:0-4217 GCF_003473645.1 Prevotella sp. AM23-5
AAGGATGATTATTCAAAACAGGCAGCTACTTCCCTCATCCGCTTCGATGGTTCGGGCTACCTCGCTAACGGCGCAATCTGGTGGGACGTGGACGGAAAGGTTCATGCTGACCCTACATCTTTCATCATAAGCGAGAAGAATCTTGGTGCTTACCTCACCTTCTTCGAGCCGACTTGGAAAGCTGGAAGTGCAGGAACGAGCGTTGCTGACCTTGTGTCTTTGAAGCCCAACGCTCCTTTCACCAAATTGGGCGTATCGGGCGATGCTGCATTCGAGGGCGCAATCTCCTTCCACGGAATCAAGCTTACGTATGACGCAACCAACAAGGCTATCAAGATTGATGGTAATCTCTATGCCACAGGCGGTATCACAGCATACGGAGCAAGTAGTGTTTCAGGCGGTGGCGGATTGAATGCAAGCGTAATCAGCTATGCGAGAATCATAGAGGGGAATTATACGGATGCAGACTTGACTAGCATTCCGAATGCCTATGCTATCAAGGCTATCAGCAGCCGTATTGACAATATAGCCACAGAGCTTGGCGGTCTGAGCTTATCTTGGAATAACATTACGGGTAAACCATCAACGTTTGCACCTAGTGCGCACACCCATAAGTGGGCGGAAATCACTGACCGCATCACGAAGGTAAGCCAGCTTACTAACGATGCTGGGTATCTGACTACCCATCAGTCTCTCGCAAGCTATTATACCAAAGCGGAGATTGATGCAAAGGGCTATACCACCAACAAGGGTACTGTTACATCTGTAGGACTTACACTTCCTACAGGTTTGGCGTGCGCAACAAAGACCATCACAACAAGCGGCACGTTTGCCATTAGTCTTGCCTCGGGTTACTCCATTCCTACTACAGCAAAGCAGACTGCTTGGGATGGTGCGGTATCGGCAAAACATACTCATAGCAATAAGTCTGTACTGGACGGCATTACATCAACGAAGGTAACTCGTTGGGATAGCGCTTATGGTTGGTATGCACTTATGACTACTGACGAGGAGACTGCGGACGGCATTATCAATAAGTGGAACGAGGTGGTTAGCTTCCTCGCAAATATTGCACAGACTGACACTTTGAGCGGTATTGTTGACGGAATCAATAAGTCTATTTCTGACGAGGTAACAAGAGCGAAAAAGGCAGAAGGGGTGAACGCTTCGGGCATATCCACCAACAAGACGAGTATCACCACCTTGCAGGGCTACTTTACAAGCGGTTCAGCGAAAAAGGCTCTCCAGCTCACGAATGCTCGCAAGCTTTGGGGTAACTCGTTTAACGGCACTGCTGACATCAATGGAAGCATCATCGTGCCTAGTGGAAAGTATATCTCCATCGGTAACATCAAGTTGGAGTATGATGCAGCTAATAAGGCGCTGAAGATTACGAATACTACGACCGAAGAGGTGGCTAACCTCTACACAAGTGGTGGTGTGTCCGCTTATGGTGTGGGAACATCATCATCAAGTGGCGGTGGTCTCAACGGCTCTGTAAAGGCTTATGCTGATGCTATCAGGCTTACTACGGAAAACCTTTCAGAGATTGCTTCTGCATACTCCATCAAGGCTCTTGATAGTCGTATCGTCAGCCTAGAAGGAGGCTCGGCTATGGACGTTAGTGTTAGCGGTAGTGGAAACGCAGTGACAGCCATCAGTAAGAACGGAACGACTATCAGCGTGACAAAGGGAACAACGTTCTTGACTTCACATCAGAGCCTAGATGGCTACGTCAATGAGGTTGCGACCAGCGGCACTGGCAACGCCATCACCTCGGTATCGAAAAGTGGCAAGAAACTCATCTTTACTAAAGGTGCAACGTTCCTGACTAATCATCAAAGCTTTACAGATTTGTGTGCAACACTCCTTGTAGGTGATGGTGTTGTTGTGAATGATACTGAATTTATTACATCAATTGCAGATGCAAATGGATTTAGTAATACAAGTGCGTTAAACATACCATATAAAAGAAAAGCTAGCAAGTTATGGGAATATATTAAGAACAAAGCTAATTCTTTGTATCAACCTATAGGAGACTATGCAACTAAATCATGGGTTAATAATAAAGGTTATATTACCTCTTCTAGTTCTATATCAGGTAATGCTGCAACAGCAACAAATGCAGATAAAGTAGATGGTTATCACGCTTATCAATTATTTCGAGATTTAGGATGGTGGAATAGTAGTGAAACTCATAATGCTAATGATATAGAAGGTAATGCTTCAGTATTTGCGTATAGTACTCATTCTAACGTTCCAACTACTGGAGTACTTACTACATTTAGTGGAGGAAATGATGCATATAATTGGCAAATGATTAAACAATATAGTTGGAGAGGTTTATATATTAGATATCGTAATGGAGATACTAAAACTTGGTCAGATTGGGTGCGTTTACTTGATGAAACCGACTTGACATGGAGTAGTATTTCAAATAGACCAACTAAAGTTAGTCAATTTACAAATGATAGCGGTTATATTACATCATCTGCTAATATTAGTGGTAATGCAGTTAGTGCTACAAAATTGCAAACATCTCGCAATCTTTGGGGCAATTCATTCAATGGTACAGAAAATATTGGTGGTACTATACTTCCATCTGCTACACATAGGTATAATCTTGGTAGTACAACATATATGTTTGAGAGAACATATACTAGGTATATAGAAACAGATAATGGATATGACCTTAGACTTATTTGTGCAGGTAATGAGTTAATAAGATTAGGTTCTAGTGACAATGTAGTATATTTTAATAGTCAAGGTTTAAGTATAAAGAATGATGTCAGTAGTGGTTGTTCTTTGTCAATATCAGAGATTAGAGATAGTGAATTAAATTACGGTCAAATTAATGTTGTAGATACTAATGGGTCAAGACCTAAAGGTCGTCATTTAGTGTTACAATATGAACAAGGAAATGTAGGTATAGGAGTAAAATATCCTTCAGAGAAACTTGAAGTTAATGGAAATATATTAGTTAATACTTCTAATACTTCTGGCGATAAAGGTTTAAAAATTAAAGCTAATAGTAGAAATTTATTATTTGGTGTCGGTACTTCAACTAAAATAGGAGTATATAGTTATAGTGATAGCAAATGGCTATTTTATACGGATACTTCTACATTTTATACTAGTGGTGGCATTCTCGCTACTGGTGGCGTTACTGCCTACTCCTCCTCCGATATTCGCCTGAAGCAGGATTTGCGCAAGCTGGACTTCTTTGGCATCATCAAGGCAATGGGTGGCACGTTCGGTTTTGCGTGGAAGAAGGACAATACAAGGTCTATCGGTTGGATTGCCCAGCACGTCTTGTGCAACCCTCACTTGAAGGACATCGTGGAGACTGATGAGAAGGGCTACTACAAGATTAACTACTGGTCTCCGAAGCTGATTGCAACGGCATTCGGTGCTATCGAGCAGGTGGGCGATGAGGTCAGCAGGTTGAAGGCTCGGGTGGTCTTCCTCGAATCAGAGGTTCAGCGATTGAGTGGAAAGCAGGACGGCAATAACAAGAAGAGATTAGATAACAAGAATATTAATTTATTAAATTAGTTAAGAAAATGGAGAATTTAAAAATTAACAAGAAGAGTGAACAGACAACCGCCACTTACACTAAGGGTGGCTATCGAGTAGAAATTACCTACAATGTTGACAAGACGGGTGGCAACATCGACAGCATCAATATGAGTATCTACGCAGATATCAATGGTAACTATCTCGGCAACGCGAACGCAAGCTCCAACGGCAGCGAGCTGACCTACAACATCAGCGGCATCCCTCAGAGCAAGCTCAGTGAGGTGTCAGCATTGATAAGTGAGGTTGATACCGCTATCGCTGCCAACATGGCTAGCGAGGCAGCAGAGTAAGTATCGTGAGTATTAACGCAGGGTGGCTCTTATAGAGCTGCCTTGCCTAGTGTTTTAAGTTTTAAAGATTAAGCGTATGGCATTAGCAAACGGAAAAATAACAGCTCCAGTCAGCGTTGATGACGTGAAATCTGTACTCGGAGAGTCCAGTAACGACCTTGCTGCGCTCTGCAAGTCATCGAAGATAAATGTCTGGGCGAAGTACAAGCCTACCGTATTTCCATCACCCTTTCCTGCCGATTGGTACAAGGCGAAGGATGGCAACTACGGCATCAATATCACGATAGAAAACGGCAAGAGCAACTGGAAAGACCTTGTAGCGGAATATTCAAAGGCTAATAATGGATA
>NZ_QUCG01000127.1:0-4166 GCF_003473645.1 Prevotella sp. AM23-5
TG
The DNA here is from genome assembly GCF_003473645.1 of Prevotella sp. AM23-5. Taxonomy (NCBI): domain Bacteria; kingdom Pseudomonadati; phylum Bacteroidota; class Bacteroidia; order Bacteroidales; family Prevotellaceae; genus Prevotella; species Prevotella sp. AM23-5. The sequence continues at coordinate 3 of NZ_QUCG01000127.1, forward strand.
CGCAACAAAGACCATCACAACAAGCGGTACGTTTGCTATCAGCTTTGCCTCTGGTTACTCCATTCCTACTACTGCAAAGCAGACAGCATGGGATGGTGCGGTATCGGCAAAGCATACTCATAGCAATAAGTCTGTATTGGACGGTATCTCATCGACAAAAGTAAGTCATTGGGATAGCGCTTATGGTTGGTATGCACTTATGACTACTGACGAGGAGACTGCGGACGGCATTATCAATAAGTGGAACGAGGTGGTTAGCTTCCTCGCAAATATTGCACAGACTGACACTTTGAGCGGTATTGTTGACGGAATCAACAAGTCTATATCTGACGAGGGAGCAAGAGCGAAAAAGGCAGAAGGGGTAAATGCTTCGGGCATATCCGCCAATAAGACGAGTATCACCACCTTGCAGGGCTACTTTACAAGCGGTTCAGCGAAAAAGGCTCTCCAGCTCACGAATGCTCGCAAGCTTTGGGGTAACTCGTTTAACGGTACTGCCGATATTAACGGAAGTATCATCGTGCCTGACGGAAAGTATATCTCCATCGGCAACATAAAGATGGAGTATGATGCAACCAATAAGGCGTTGAAGATTACAAACACTACGACTAACGAGGTGGCAAACCTCTATACTAGTGGTGGTGTTTCTGCCTATGGTGTGGGAACATCATCATCAAGTGGCGGTGGTCTCAACGGCTCTGTAAAGGCTTATGCTGATGCTATCAGGCTTACTACGGAAAACCTTTCAGAGATTGCTTCTGCATACTCAGTAGCAAAGCTCTATTCGGAGATTCAGAATGTGGCAAGTGCTGTTCCTAGTATCAGCGTGTCTGTGCCAACTGGCGGAAATGCCCTCACTGGTGCAACTTATGATGCAAGTACTGGTGTAATTACTTTCGCGAAGGGTACGTTCCTCACCAGCCACCAAAGTCTTGATGGTTATGTAAATAATATTACCACAAGTGGCACTGGTAATGCTATTACAAGTGTTACAAAGAGCGGTAAAACTGTTACATTTACTAAAGGTGCAACGTTCCTGACTAGTCATCAAAGTCTTAGTGCTTATTTGAAGTCTGCGGATGCAGCTAATACTTACCTTAAACTTAGCGGTGGTGCTATGACTGGTAATATTAGCTATAAAGGGTCTAAGAATACCTATGACATGATAAGGTTTGTGGACAACAATGTCGATATTTATGGCAATGGTATATGTATCGGTGGTGGCGGACTTACTATTATTGGTGGAGGAGAATCAGCAAGTGAGGTGCTAAAACAACACACAAATGGTGGAGATGAAAATATGATTGTAGCTAATGATGCTGCAATAGACTTCTTCTCTAATATGAATAGTGGATGGGATTCACGCAAAGCTGGTTCTTTTGATACATCTGGATATTGGAACGGAGTTGGATTTAAGAAGAATAATTCTAATGATAATTATGTTCTTACTGGAGGTGGTGGTCATAAAGCAATATCTACTCTATCTGTTAGTTATGCAAGTAGTGCTGGAAGTGCTAATTCTGTTGCTTGGAGCAATGTGAGCGGAAGACCTACGAAAGTAAGTCAGTTTACAAATGATAGTAATTATGCTACTCAATCTTGGGTTACTGGAAAAGGATATTTAACTTCTCATCAAGATATTAGTGGAAAAGTAAATAGAACTGGTGATTATCTAGATACTGATAGTGATAGATGGTGGATTTCAAACTCTGAGTTTGGCATAAATTTACATAATTCTGATATTGTTGGTGTAAATAGTATATATATTTCTGATGTTTCAAATGGACCAGAAGAAAGTATATCCTTTAAGAGAAGTAATGGTAATTATGATACTCTAAGAATGGCTGATGGAGTAATATGGTTTGGTACTGATTATGCACTCAATAAGACAATTAATGAATATCAAATATTACATACTAATAATATAAGGATAACTGGAAAGAGTAACGGTTTTATTGATATGTCAGCAGGTGGTGTTATAAAACAAGCATATATTTATGCTATAGGTAGCATAGATGGATATGAGAGTTATCCTGATGGTAGAACTACATCTATTAATGATTATGATAAAGGTTTAAATAGATTATTCTTAACTCATTCTACAAGCTCTCTTCCTGCGTCACAACGTCCATTAGGAAAAGATGGTCACATTTTACACTTTGGCTGGGATAATTCTTCTGGTTGGGATGCTCAATTAGCCATATCAGCTAATGGTGATAACCCTTATATCGCAATTCGAGCACAATATAGTGGAACTTGGAGAAATTGGTATGGTGCTGCGTTACTTAAATGTACTAATTATATTAGTGGTAATGGTGGATTAATTGTAGAACGAACTGATAAAAATTTAGATACTTATATAGGAGTTAGTAATGGAACTTATGATATAAGATTAATGATTGGTTCTGGAAATGTAAATAGAGGTATTTATGATGTTGTACGTGATAATTGGATGCTATATCGTGATAGCTCTACGAACATATATATGAATGGAAGCGTTCTAGCTACTGGTGGTATCACCGCCTACTCATCCTCAGACATCCGCTTGAAGCAGGATTTGCGGAAGCTGGACTACTTTGGCATCATCAAGGCAATGGGTGGCACGTTCGGCTTTGCTTGGAAGAAGGACAACACAAGGTCTATCGGTTGGATTGCACAACACGTCTTGTGCAACCCTCACTTAAAGGACATCGTTGAGACAGACGAGAATGGCTACTACAAAATCAACTATTGGTCTCCGAAGCTGATTGCAACGGCATTCGGTGCTATCGAGCAGGTGGGCGATGAGATCAGCAGGTTGAAGGCTCGAGTGGTCTTCCTCGAATCCGAGGTTCAGCGATTGAGCGGAAAGCAGGACGGCAATAACAAGAAGAGATTAGATAACAAGAATATTAATTTATTAAATTAGTTAAGAAAATGGAGAATTTAAAAATTACCAAGAAGAGTGAACAGACAACCGCCACTTACACTAAGGGCGGCTATCGAGTAGAAATTACCTACAATGTTGACAAGACGGGTGGCAACATCGACAGCATCAACATGAGTATCTACGCAGATACCAATGGTAACTATCTCGGCAATGCCAATGCCAGCTCAAACGGCAGCGAGCTGACCTACAACATCAGTGGCATCCCTCAGAGCAAGCTCAGTGAGGTGTCAGCAATGATAGCGGAGGTTGATTCCGCTATCGCCTCTAATATGGCTAGCGAGGCAGCAGAGTAAGTATTAACGCAGGGTGGCTCTTATAGAGCTGCCTTGCCTAGTTTTTTAAGTTTTAAAGATTAAGCGTATGGCATTAGCAAACGGAAAAATAACAGCTCCAGTCAGCGTTGACGACCTGAAATCTCTGTTCGGAGAGGGCAGCGGCGACCTTGCTACTCTTTGTACGTCACCGAAGATAAATGTCTGGGCTAAGTACAAGCCAACCGTATTTCCATCCCCTTTTCCCGATGACTGGTATAAGGCGAAGGATGGCAACTACGGCATCTACATTACGGTAGAAAACGGCAAGAACAACTGGAAAGACCTCGTGGCGGAATATTCAAAGGCTAATAATGGATATGGCACTTTATACAACAAGCCAACGGGCGGTGCATCTTCGCCATTCCGCCTTGGAGATTTCAGAGGCTACTTCCATAATGCCAATCCCGAGGTGAAGGACTATCTATCCACCAACGTGTTCATCCGTGAGAGTGATACCAATCAGATACTCACGGAACACAATATCGTATCGGCAGATGGCTTACAGATAAGCTATTTCGATTTCGCCGCATTCAAGGATAAGTACTTCGGCTACATCATCACCGATAAGAGCAAGTCCACCCTTATGTACATCACCACGGCATCCAGCGTGGGAACATTCGTTGTGCCGCTGCCCAAGAACGCCCTTCAGGTAGGCGATTACCTTGCCTTTCCGATGTTCTGCTCATTCAACTACTCCAGTGACCACACCCTTCATCAGATGACTTGTTACGCCATCCCAAATCTGGCAGGAGGCAAGCAGCTCTCCATCATCAGTCAGTCACAAGCTGTTGCAAGCAACTTCGCACAGATTACGGCAGAGCAGAAGCTTGGTAGAATCATCGTAACGCTGAAGATGAAGGATAACGCCACTACAGTAAAAAATGTTGCTGTATATTGCGTATATCAGACCGACCCGTCTAA
>NZ_QUCG01000128.1:0-3941 GCF_003473645.1 Prevotella sp. AM23-5
TTAAATTATAGTGTTGCGGAATTAAGGATGAATCAAAGGTCGGAAACAAGTTCCTCCTTATTCTTGGACACAGCGCACGGAGAAACCGTACGCCCGATTGCTGCCGTCCGCAGGATTCACGTTGCCACTGCTGAAGTACAAGTTGTAACCGCCTTTCTCGCTGTTCGGCGATGCACTCCAATAGTTGCCGTAGCTGCCCACGTTGCTCACGCTACCGTCGTCGCCGTAGCGACAACCAGCAGCAGGGAACCAATTGCCGTTATAGGTACGACCAGAATTTGTTGCATCCCAAGTGAATGTCGTGGTTGAGAAGTTGCTGTATTCTGCCTTGGTTGGCAATCTCCATCCCTCTGGGCAAGGGTCAAAGAAAGTTTTTCCGTCACTCTCTGAAATGTCGTTCCAGTTCTTTGATGTGTAGTTGTTAGGCGAAGCCCAATCTTTGTTACCACTACCATAGGTATAGAATGTTGCAGGAGTTTGTACAGCTTTGGCAAATGTCACCTTACCTGTAGCAATGGTAGCACCAGTACTTTTTGATGTACCATTAATGTCATAAATCTCTGTTGAGCCAACGAATGGGTCTTTTCTTCCGAACTGATAGTACAAACCACGTGTTTTCGCACCATCGGTTGCAGTCGCAGACTCTGCACCAAGGTTTCTGTCCATGAAACCTGCTACAAGCTGTGGCTCGTCGGTAAGCCACAAGTGCCAACTCCAGAGGTAATCGCTCTCGCCCTTCTTCTTGATACCTACAACAACGTTGCCTTTTACGTTGGCAGCAGCCTTTACGTAAAGTGGAGTAGTTCCTTTTCCTTCGAAAGTGTCACCACTCTTAACAACACCTGATTTGCTGCAAAAATTGATGGCACGTGAAGGGATGTCCTGCCAGATAACCTCGGCAGTCCATTCTGTTCCTGCCACGATAGGGGTAGTCTGGTCACCTACTGCTGAAGACCAGAAAGCATTAATCTTGTCGGCAATGTTAATGCCATAGGCCTTTGTTGACGTTGGGTCGATAATTAGTGAGTTGGCTACACTGGGACGAGTAGGGACAACACCTGAAGGATCGAGGTCTTCTGCAACCTCATCCCATGGGGTGACATCGACATTGAGGTTGATGGCTGTTCCGGAAATTACTTGTTTTCCGTCCTTGTCCTGACCTGCACCAGAAGTGAAGTCGAGGGTGTAGGCGTAACGCTTGCCCATCTCCCAGTTGGTATCAATACCTACATACACCCAGTCATCCTTCTGAATATAACCGCCCTGCAAGGTAATCTTTACCTTTACGGCGATATATGCCTTATCGGAGGCCTTTGTCGCCTTTGACAACTGCTGTGGAAGAATCATAAATGGTACATTGGTCGCATCCAATGTTGAGACATCGCTTCCAAGTGTCACCGGGGTTGTCCAAGTTGTTGTGTAGTCTGTGACGTCGGAAACATCACTCGAAAGTGTCCAAGAGGCTGCTGCGTCTGAGGTGGAAGGGAATGTGAAAGTACCCTTCTTGATGACATTGCCAATCTTCACACCTGTTACATCTACGGTGTAGGTAGTGTTCTCGTTCTTTGCTGCAATGGTCACCTCGGATAATGCGTGCTGGAAATCAATATCTATACCTGTCGTTCCATTGGCTTTGTTGTTGCCTGTTGATTTTGCATACACGAAATCCTTCTGGTCGGCAGCTGCGGTGTTTGGAACGAAGTCGGTGAGTGTCTGGGCATCTTTGTCCAACTTGAAGGTTCCTGCCTGTCCTGGCTGCTCTGGTGCATACGCATAGAAGTGTAAGTTGCCCTCCACTGGCCAGTAGAATGTACCAGCGTCGGTGTTCCATACGCTACCATCGGTAGAGGTGTATTTCACATCTTTCATGTAGTTGGTCTCACCATCTTGGAATGCGTTCATGGTGAATGAACCAAGGTTGGTGATGGTGGTCTCTACTGCACGAGATTTTACTTCTTTACCTTTTGCTGCCGCAAAAGTAGAAATAGGCTGACCGCCTAATTCAACGTTAGGATTAATCGTGTTTTGGGAGAACTTGGCTGTCTGCAAGTCATCCTGTGAGCACGATGTAGCCAATACCAAAGAGACTAAGGCTACGCAAAACATACTTTTTTTGAACATAATTTAAATTTTTGAATGAATAATACTTATATCTTGCTTATGAATATTACATAACGATTGGTATCTCTATGATGTTCCAGTCGCTAACGCCTGGGGTAAAACCGCTATTGCCGCCTATCTTGGTTGGCACAGGGAGTTTGTCCAGAACGATTTCTACCTCATAAGGGTTGGGGGCTTCCTTGATTTGCTTGGTAACATCATAGATGTAGCACCACTTTGTGCCATCCTTCAACATGGTATATATAACCAAATAGTTGGCAGCATCCTCTGATGGGCTGTTCCCATAGCATCGAAGCTGTCCTTCCAAAGTGCTTTCGTTTGTTGTGCCTACCGCAAAGGGAACGGTGACCTTTGCCTCTGTCTTTTCTCCAGTGGAAAGGTTGATGCCGCCTGCAAGGCCTGAGATGGAACCTGCTATGGAGGATGAGAGGTTTTGCTGGTTAGCGATGTTAATTATCTTCAACCTATATGTGCAAAATCTTCGCTTTGGACTAAGCGTTATCTTGCATGTGTCGCCTCGGTCGTTCTCTTCCAGTGATATGAGAATGTCTTTCTCCGAAGCACTGGAATAGATGCTGTCGGCTTCCATCGACATTCTTTCTCCCTCGGTTCCCTTTGCTCTTCGTAAAAGACTGGCTGATATTCCGATTCTATCTATAGTCCCGGCATCCTTGGAACTTGCCTCAATGCTGTTTGTTCTGATATTGTTGCGGAAACTGGTGTTCCTAGCATCGGAATTGAATCCCAATGCCGTGTAGCTTACGCCAACTAGGGCTTGGGCTATGCCGCCGTTCTTTCCGATGAACTCCCTTTTGAGAGTCCTTTCGCCTTCTTCCCTTGGGAAAAGGTAAAAGCACATGGATGCAGGATTGGCATTTGGGTGTTGTTCCCAATCGAAAGTGACTTTTACATTGGAGGCATGGTTGTGGTCATAGCATAGCTCTTTCTGCTCGCAACTGCTGAGTAGCCAGACTCCTATGGTCAGGAAGAATAGGTACCACATCGCCGTTCTTACTTTCATGATGATTTTAAAAGGATTGATATTCGTCATTTCATGCCTCCTTTCTCCGTTCTATAGTTCTTGCCTATCTGGAATGCTAGGGTGATGTCTGCTTTCACAGGACCGAAATATCTCCTGTTCCTGGTCTCTTGCCATACATAGTGGGTATCTATCGGGTCATACACCTTGTATGTTCCTCCAAAATAACCTAAGGCCATGCCCAAGTCCAAGCTAACCCTTGGACTGATGGGAAATGTGTAGCCGTATTCAGCTCCTATCGTATAGGAGAAATCTGACATGTTGCCTCGTTTTCCGAACTCCACATCATACATTCCCATCTGACTCACAGCTCCAAGATGATGGCCTGTGAGATGGCTTTTTAATGCTTGGCTTCCAAAATACTTTCTTATATCTATTTCTCCTCCATAACTGCGCCAGTATCTATGGCATGGATTGGTCTTCCACCAGGTGTACCAATAGCCTAGCCCTGCCGACCAGTTCCTTCCCAAGTGCATTTCTGCTGAAATGTTGGGAACGACAAATGCGTCATACAATAGATTGGTCTTCAATTTCCAAAGGATGGGATTCTTAGAATTTGCTTTTGCATGGCATGTGTCCACACTTCGCTTTCCTATGAAATGGATGTCTTGCGCCGCAATCCTGCTTGTGTATGGAAATGCCAACAAGAGGAGGAATAGTATTTTTCTCATTTTACGTTACTTTATTTTAAGGAGACTCCTTCTTTAATGGGATTCTACCTATGATTTCAAAATTCGGGTGCAAAGGAACTGCTTTTTTGCAATATAGGGGCGAAAATCAC
>NZ_QUCG01000129.1:0-3936 GCF_003473645.1 Prevotella sp. AM23-5
TTGCCATCCAGAATCAGATGCTTCAGGCAATCCAGCGTATCCAGCAGCACACCATGGATAGTACCACGGCTGTATGGAGAGTTGTGCTCAGAGATGTGGGTAACGAAATCCTCGAAACTCATCTCACGGTCGCTCACGGCAGTAGCATACCAGAGCTTCTTACCTGCGTTTTCACCCGTCTGAGGGGTACGTGTAATCTTACGATACTTACTAGTTCCTTGTCCCATAATCAATCAGTTTTTAAAGGGTTAATAATTCAATTTTTAATGGTTAATCATTCAGTTTTTTGTCACTCATCCGATTGGCGCCTTATCTCTGAATGACGGTGCAAAGATACGGCTTTTTTCTGGAACCAACAAATTTTGGGTGGCGATAAGGGCCGATTTTCAGCAGCTTTCAATTTGAAACTACGTTAATAATCCTAACTCGTAAGATAGGGAAGAAAGAAGCATTGAGTTGCGTTCCCGGAAATATAGTTTTTTGTCCTAAAGTTCTTCCAGTAAGATGGTTAAGCAGAATATCCATCAGCTGCCAAAAGTGACTCAGTGACTCAGTGACTCAGTTTATTTCAGCCCGTATATTCTACCCTCTTTATAGTAGATATATTATATATATAATTTATATATAATATATCTACTATATACTTACAATCTGTAAGCAGAAAACAACCCCAATAGGGGGTCGGAAATAAACTGAGTCACTGAGTCACTGAGTCACTGAGTCACTGAGTCTCTTTTTGGGGGATATCCGCCAGGTATCATCATCCTCCCTTAATCTTTCAGATTGCTATCTCTTGTCAATAAATAAGAAATACCAGCAAATGGTATAGACGGAAGCAAAAGATTGCCCCACCAACTTTTTCCAAACTTTTTTGAGAAAACTCTTGTTGGTTTCAAAAGAAAATCGTAACTTTGCTCCTATAAAAGAAGCATTAACACGCCCTGAGGTTTCATTCGCTACACCCCACACGCCCTGAGGTTTCATTCGCGATACCCCACACGCCCTGAAAGGGCAGAAGCTCCTAGCCCAGGGCAACGCCCTGGGTATTAATGACATATAAACCAACGCCCTGAAAGGGCAAAAGCTTTACAATTATGGCACAATCATTATCAAAAATTTACATCCATTTGATTTTCCATATCAAAACCACGAGCCCAAAAATCCGTGAAAATGATTTGGAGCGACTTCATAATTATATCGGTAAACTTGTTAAAACTACGGGATGTGCCGAGATAAAGGCAGGTGGTGTAGGAGATCATGTTCATGTCTTGTTCATTTTATCCAAAGACGTCACGATTTCCCAGATTGTGGAGGAGATTAAGCGAAACAGCAGCAGATGGATTAAGAATCTCGACCCTGCGTATTATCATTTTTTCGCATGGCAGGGTGGTTATGCCGCCTATTCCATCAGCCAATCAGTTGTGGATAAAACATTACAATACATTGCCAATCAGAAAGAGCATCACACAAAGCATTCGTTTGCAGAGGAATATAGAGCGTTCTTGCAATTATATAATGTGGAATATGATGAAAATTTCGTATTCCGGGATTAGGTGGGCTGCGTGATATTGTAAAGCTTTTGCCTAGTAATTGAAAGCTTTTGCCCTTTCAGGGCGACAGGCTCGCATACAACATACCCAGGGCGATGCCCTGGGCTAGGAGCTTCTGCCCTTTCAGGGCGTGTGGGAACAGGAGCTTCCATCCTTTCAGGATGAGAGGAAGTGTAGCGCTAAAATGCTCACTTCCTCTCTTTTTTTTTGTAAAACACCTTATTTAACGTTAAACCGGCTAAAAGACCTTAAAAACTAGGGAATCATAGAGATTCCCAACTCTATTGCATAAATAAATCTTTCTTTTTACTTTTGCCTGAAAAAACAATATGACAGATCTTATTCAAGGACATATTAACCATAACGACTTCATAAGGCATGAAGGAATCAAGAGGCTGAGCAAGCTTCTTAACTCCCTAGTGGCTGATAAGATCATTGTGGCTTATCGCTTGGAGATAGATTTTAAACTTGATCACAAGACATTGGACAAGCTGAAACAGGAGGATTTGACTGTCGCTCAATATACACTTGATAAAATGAAATTTGCCAGCGCTTATTATCTTGGCGAATATCGTGCAAAAGTGAATCGGATAAACGATGAAAAGATTAAGCGTGAAAAACTAGAAAAAATATCAGAGTACGAAGAAAGCTACAAGAGCGCCCTGGGATACCAGGCTGATGCTTGCCTGACCTTATATAATATGGGCGAGGACTTGAGAATAACGTACAACCCTGACATAATTAAGAATACCTACGAAACAGAAATGAATCATTAGGTTATTGTATTAACTTTAAATTTTTAGCAGAAACAGAAAGTAACTAAACGAAATTTGGGTTATCTGCTTGCCGATAGGAAGAGATAGCCCCCTAGTCGAACAGACCTTGCTAACGCCCTCATTAATTGTCAGCGCAACAGGCTTATATTTTAACCACCACAATACTTCTATAAGCGGAGTGGACAATTAATAATGATAAATATGGCAGATTCATTATAGCTTAGGGCGTAGCCGGCTTTTACTGCACCCCTGCGCCCATCACGAAAAGCACTCTATCCTATCGGCTAAATAATTGAGGGTTCAATAAACATACACTCAAACCATCTAAAATTGAAACATCCAATGGAAATAACTAAAGAATTAGAAGCATTAGCAAAGTACCAAAATAGTGGCGCACCGATCATTTTTGCTGATTGCCAAATTGTATTTGGCGATAATGCCACATTATTTGGCGATATCCTGAAGAAGGATACTGCACACGCATCAACAACACAGGATCCGCAGGGCGTTGACCCAAAATTCAAGACGGAGAAAGCGAAAGCTATTTTCAAAAAGTTAGCAGAAAATGGATATACACATACTGAAGGCTCTTCTTACGTGTGGGATGTATCTCAGGCTGAATATGGTTACATGGTCTATATCGTTTCTGACCTTTTGAATATCAAGCATCCTTCTTCCAACCGAATCTTGTGGATGGAGTTTAGAGCTATATTTTCTAATGCTGAGAGTATGGAGAGTTCTGCAAAGGTAGCTGTGAGCAAATCAGTTTCCTGCTATGAGTCTTATAAGTCTTGGCCTAATGAAGCAAAAAAAATCAGAAATATTTTGTTGTAGTAAGAGTTTGATATATAGGAAGATGCGAAGAACTAATCTTCCTAATGTACATAAACTTTAGTCAATTTAACGGCAATTTCGCCGTACCTTTGCCTCGCAATCAGATGATAAAGTCTGGTTGCGGGGCTTTTCTGTATATGGAAAACCGGTACCATTTCCTGGTGCGGAATTTAGCGGATGGTCGCAGCCCCAACTTGATAATACATATATGAATATGGATAAGAACAATATGAAGCCGTATGTTTTCAAGCATCCGGATTATGGATGGCTCAGAGTCCTGGTGGTGGACGGGATTCCCTATTACTGCATCCTCGATGTGAGATTCATCTTTGATAAGGGACCCAAGAAGCTATATAAGGCTATCGCACTCTCTACTGGTGAGGTAAGAAGCTTCAAGATCGTGGTAAAGCCCCATAACAAGGAGAACCATAATCCCTTTTTCAATGGCAAGGAGATCGGTGTGTCTCGTAAGAGAAAAAAGGATATTACCGTGGATTACAACTTCTGCGACGAACAGCTGATTGCTGACTTGCTGAATCAGAACAATCCTGACGAGAGTCTGGGCTTCAAGTGGATAACGGGATTCGTAAAGAGGGTTCTTGCCCATCCCGAGGTTCGTGTGCTGTATGATGCGCAGGAGGCAGAGGTGGTGGCTGACAATTCCATCAGCCAGCCCAACAGCATCGTCTTGTCTGACAACACACTTTGGATCAACGACCAGGTTTTTCATTAACTGAACTTTCGCATATGGTTCAAGAACGGGCTGAAGGCCCAAA